>JBEAQW010000017.1:0-2801 GCA_041163725.1 Planctomycetota bacterium | reverse complement strand
TCGACGCAACCAAGACGCGCGCCTACAGCCTCGCGCCCTCGACGACTGAGCTCCTGCGCGGGCTCGATGGAAGTTGGAAGGTTCTCCTGTTCGTCGACTCCTCGCAGGCCGACGCTTCCGTGCTGCGTCAGGTCGACGAGGTGCTCGAGCGGCTCCGCGAGACGAATCCCTCGATCGACGCCCGCCGCATCGATCCCGCGGACCCGGCATCGGGTGGCGCGTTCGAAGAGGCGCTTTCTTCTCTCGTGGCGGATCGCGCGAGCGAACTTGCCGCGGCCGAGCGCGCGATTGACGCGGGCCTCGCCGTCTACGACGCATTCCGGGGCGAGAGTGCATCGCAACCCGCCGGCCTTCGTGCCGCGGCCCAGCAACTTCCCGCGGATCACCAGGCGCGACGCACGATCGAGCAGATCGCGGCGATGTTCGCGCAGGTGTCGGCCGAAGGTGACGAGTTCCGACGGACGGTCGTCGACCTCTCTCGGTCGAGCGCGACGCGTCCGCTGCCCGACCTCGAGGGCGCGCGTGCGTCGCTCGCGCAGGGCTTCAGGGTCTGGGGCGATCAACTGGCCTCGGCCGCACTCCTGTTCACGCAGTGGCGCGGCGAGTCGTCCATTCCGCAGCCCGTGCGCAATGTGCTGCTCTCACGCGTACGCCCGTACGAGGAGCTCGCGACGCGCATGGCGGAGGCCCGTCAGGAACTCGAGGCGCTGCCCCCGTTCGAACTCGACGCGCTCGGCCGCGAACTCGTCAAGGGCGAGGCCGCCGTCGTCGCGGGCGAGGGGCGGCTCGCGGTGATCCCCTCGTGGCGGATCTTCCCGAGCGTCGCTGCGGGTGCCGGAACCGACCGCGTCTCCTACAGCTGGAGCTTCCGCGGCGAGGAGGTGCTCGCGGGAGCGATCCGAAGCATCTCCGCGGGTTCGATGCCGCAGGTCGTGTTCGTGCACAGCGAGCGCGACTCGCTGCTGCGCGCGCGACAGGACCACAACGACCTTGCCGCCGTCGCCGACGCGCTTCGCAGCGCGGGTTTCGGCGTCGCGGAGTGGACTCCCGGCCGCGGCGACCGGCCTGCGGCCCCGGCGGGTGTCGAGCAGGTGTTCGTCGTGCTGCCGGCGCTGCGGCGCGCGCAGCTCGAGCTTTCGCGTGAGGAGCGCCTTCTCGTGAGCGAGACCGAGCGGCTCGTGACCGAGGGGAAGCCAGTGCTGCTGACCGCGGGTCGCAGCATGCTCTCCGTCCTCGGTCAGCCCGATCCCTGGCAAACCGTGCTCGCGCCCTTCGGCATCGAGCCCGACGCCGCGAAGGTCGTGCTCGAGTTGACCGCGCGCGACGATGGAACGCCCGAAGTCCGGCCGTGGCAGCTTGTCGAGAGCGTTCCAGAAGGCACGCCGGTCACCGCGCGGCTGCGGGGGCGTGCGATTCTCTTGAATCAGCCCGTTCGAATCCGCACCGTCGACCCGATGCCGTCGGACGCACGCGTGACTCCGATCGTGACGATCGCGCCATCGTCCGATCGCTGGCTCGCCGACGACTGGCGCGGCGACGGCGACGGGGTGCGCGAGGTGCCCGCCGGTCGAGCGATCGCCGAGCCGCTTCCGGTTGCAGTGCTCGCGGAGCGGAAGCTCGCGGGCGGCACGCAGCGCGCGGTCCTTGTCGGAAGCGGCGGATGGTTGCTGACGAGCGTGGCGGACCTCTCCGACAGCCTCGGGGGTGGTCGCACGGCGCTTGTGAACCCGGGGAATCGCGAGCTCCTCCTTTCAGCGGTGGCGTGGCTCTCCGGTCGCGCGGATCTTCTGGACGCGGGACTCAGCGGCCGAGAGGTGCCGAGGATCGAAGGCCTCGGCGACGGGGTTCGTCGTGCGTGGATGATCGCGCTCGGAGGCTCGATCGCGCTTGGTCCGATGCTCGTCGGCGGCATCGTGGTCACGCGAAGGAGGCGGCGCGGATGAGTTTCCGATGGCGCGGCATCATCGCGTTCGGCATCGCGGCGGTACTCGGGTTCACAGCAACCCGCCTGCCCGAGGGGGTTGCCGAGGTACGGACCCAGCGGAGCGCGCTGGTTGCCGCCGACGCCGTCGATCCCGAACGGATCGCAACCGTCGTCCTCGAGCGCGACGGAGTCCGCTACCGCTTCGAGCAGCGCGCGGGCAACTGGCAGCAGGTCGAGCCGATCCCCCATGCGATCGACGGTTGGAGCATGCGGCAGTTGATCGGTCGTGTGCTCAAGGCGGAGTCGGTTCGATCGGTCGAACTACCGGCCGAAGAGTCCGCCCGCGGACCGTTGCTCGCCGAGGCGGGACTCGCGCCTCCCGCGGGCAGCATCGAGCTCATCGAGGAGTCCGACGGCGCGTCTCCGGCTCGAACGGTGCGCATCGATCTCGGTCGACGCAGCCTCGCGGGTCGCGCCTACGCGCGACTCGCCACGGCCGGTGACCGCTACGAGGTCATCGACGCATCGCTTCACGAGTACGCGCTGGGTCGCGATCCGAAGGAGTTCCGGCGACGCGACATCTTCATCGATCTCGGCGAGGTCGATCGGCTCGCGTTCCGATCCGGCTCGAACGAGATCGTGCTCGTGCGCGACGGCCGCCGGTACCGTCTCGAGGCGCCCGTCCGCACGCGCGCGGACCGTGCGCAGGTCGAGGAACTCATCGATGCGCTCCGCCGGGCGAAGAGCGGGGGATTCGTGTCCGACCGTCCGGTCGAACCGTCCGTGTACGGCCTCGATCCGGCGATGGCCACGCTCGAGGTCGACTCCGCCGGCACGCGCCGCACGCTTCTGATCGGCGATGCGGTCTCGATCGGTG
>JBEAQW010000016.1:0-17004 GCA_041163725.1 Planctomycetota bacterium | reverse complement strand
AGATGATGGCACCTGTCATGGACGGCGACGACGGGCGAAGGACCGTCACCGACGCCCCACCGACCGATCGGAGGGTGATCGACTTTCCCTTCATGTCGAGCTTCTCGGTGTAGATCCCGCTGAACTCCGGCCCTGCGCTCGCGACGAGCACCGTGTCACCCGGCTCCGCCGCATCGATCGCCGACTGGATCGTCGGGAACTGCGACGGAACCAGCAGATCCGCCGCATGGGATGGCGCCGCAAGACTGCAGGCGACGGCAAGGACGGTGTACAGCTGGCGCATGGACGCGCGGAACATCGAAGTGCTCACATCAAGCTCCTCAGAAGATCAAGGCCATCGACGATTCGGAACCGGGGTGGATCCGCGACCAACGCTCCTGCTGACAACTTCCTCACTGAGCGGGGTCGGGTTGTGAAACGGGACATCGCCTGTCGTGGACAGGCTCAGGGCTCATGCGGTAGCCGATGGAACTCCCCCACGGAAATCCGCGCACATTCAAGAAATCGATGGAGCGTCGCGCGGCAGCAAGACGGGCTTGCCTTGCGTCCGTCGCATTCAAGTTGCGGGCGTTCAGGTACTTCCCACTGCACGCACCCCCCACTGGCCGTGCTCCGGATCGTGTGTTCACGCCCAGGCGGCCTCCGGACAGAACGGGATCCCCACTCGGTACACTCGAGCCATGCGCCTACGCCCGTTCGGGTTGTTTCTCCCTCTCGCCGCAGCACTTCTGCTCCTCCTCGGCGCCTGCACCACGGCGAGGCCCGTCGATCCGGCGTCGCGGACGATTCACATCTTCGACGGGAGTACGGGGGCGCCGCTCGGGTGGAGCGATGTGGTCGCGCGTGCGGGCGAGGCCGATGCGACCTTCGTCGGGGAGCGGCATGACGATCCGACGGGGCACGATGTCCAGCTCGCGGTCTACGAGGATCTGCTCGCGCTGTACCCGGGCACGGCGATCGCGCTCGAGCACCTCGAGCGCAACGAGCAGGAGCTGCTCGACCGTTACCTCCGCGGCGAGGTGACGATGACGCCCGATGCGTTCATCGACGCGACGGGAAGCCGGAACTGGGCGGGCGCCGACACCTGGGTGCGCTTCTTCCAGCCGCTCGTCGACACCGCGCGCGAGAATGACTCGCCCGTGATCGCGGCGAACGCCCCGCGCGAGCTCGTGCGCCGCGCGCGCGAGGACGGCCACGACGCGCTCGACGCGCTGCCGATGCCGGAGCGCGCGTACTTCGACATTCCCGTCACCTCCACCGGCGATGCCGCGTGGAACGCGAAGTGGGACGCCTACTACGAGCGCTTCCACGCGCTCATGGGCGGCGGCGACGACTCCACCGAAGAGCGTGCGCGCACGCGCTTCGTGTTCCTGTCGCAGTCCACATGGGACGGCACGATGGGCGCGTCCGTCGCGAACGCGCTCGCCGCGGGCGCGCCGCGCGTCGTGATGTGCGCGGGCTGCTTCCACATCGAGCGCGACGGCGGCACGGTGCTGCAGTTCCTCGCGCGGCGGCCGGGCGCGCGCGCGCTCACGATCACCGTGGTGGACTCGTCGAGCGCGGAGCTGCGCCGCGACGACCGCGGGCTCGCGGACATCGTCATCTACGGCTTTCCCGTCGAGCGCAGGCCACGGAGCGAATAGCTAGACTGCCCGTCCAAACCTCAGAGGATCGCCATGTCGGAACTCCCCCCGAAGAAGAAGTCCACCCACATCGAGCTCGAGTTCACGGGCAAGCTCCTCTATGTCCGCTTCATCGGACCGCAGGTCGGCCAGCGCGAGGTTCCGATCATCAGCCAGGAGGTCGAGGCCTACCTGCGCACGGTGACGAAGGACCTGAAGCACTTCATCATCGACATGGGCACGGTCACCTTCATGAGCTCGATGGGCGTCGGCATCTGCATCGCGTTCCGCAACCGCGTGCACGCCGTCGGCGCGATGCCGATCATGTACCGCCCGTCGGCGGAGATGCTCAAGCTCCTCGCGATGATGAAGATCGACCAGATGTACAAGATCGCGAAGGACCAGGCGGAACTCGACAAGCTGCTGCGCTCGTGAACGGCGCGCGGCCGCATCCGTCGGCGGATGCCGACCCGAAGCCGGCTAGTCCTTCCGCATCCGCGCGACCGCGCGCGGCGTGAACATCCACAGCAGTTCCGCCCCGCCGGCCTCGATCGCACCCTTCGGAATCCGAAGCGCGACCGCGGCCCCCTTCTTGAAGTCGATCCGCATGCCGTCCGCGCGCCCGGAGAGAAGACGCGATGCCAGCCGCGAGAGCACGGGCTCGTGCCCGACCCACACCGCGGTCCCGATGTCGCGCATCGCCGCGACGGATCGCACGAGGGCTTCGATCGTCGCGTCATCGGCCTCCCCCTCCAGCCCTTCGAATCTGGACGGCGACGGCCACTTGGTTTCCTCCGCGAGTACCTGCGCGGTCTGCCATGCGCGCACGAAGCCGCTCGACTCGACGATCTCGACCTCGCGGACCGCGCGACCGAGCCGCTTCGCGAGGACACGGAACTGCTCACGCCCCGTGGCGGTGAGCGGACGACGCGAGTCGTCGGGCCAGGCGGCCGGATCGCGCTCGAAGGCGCGGGCGTGACGGATGAGGATGAGGTTCATGTCGTGGCGGAGATTCGGGGCGGAGATTCGGGGCGGAGATTCAGGGCAGAGATTCAGGGCAGAGACTCCGAGGCGGCCAATGCCACGCGGGAGAGTCCCCACGCACCGTGACGCCGGCGGACTTTCATGCGACACTCCGCGCGCCATGCCCCGCATGATCCTCGCGAATGCACGGATTCTCACACTCGCAGCGAACCCCGCCGGTCCGCGTCGCGGTGGCGCGATGCGGGAGCTCGGCGTGATTCCGCGCGGATTCGTCGTGATCGAGGACGAGCGCATCGCGGCGGTCGGTGCGGGCGACGCACCCGCTGGTTCAGCTGCGGCGACCGATGCGGGCGACGAGACGATCGACCTCGACGGACGGGTCGTCATGCCCGCCTTCACCGACTGCCACACGCACGCCTGCTTCGGTGGCGAGCGCTACGCCGAGGTCGCGATGCGTCTCGCCGGAACGCCCTACCTCGACATCCTCGCGGCGGGCGGCGGGATCATGTCGACCGTCCGCGCCACGCGCGCGGCGCCGGTCGACGCGCTCGCCGACGGCATCCGCGAGCGCCTCGCGCAGATGCGCGCGACCGGCACCGCGCATGTCGAGATCAAGTCGGGCTACGGTCTCGAGCAGGAGACGGAGCTGCGCATGCTCGACGCGATCCGCACGGTCGCCGACGAGGACGCGGGCATCGTCGTGCCGACCTTCCTCGGTGCGCACGCCGTCGATGGCGACGAGGCGGAGTATGCCGCGCGCGTGACCGACGCGATGCTGCCCGCGGTCGTCGCGCGGCACGGCGCGATCACCTGCGACGCGTACTGCGAGAAGGGCTCGTGGTCGCCGGCCTCCACGCGCCGTCTGTTCGAACGCGCGCGTGAACTCGGCTGCCCGCTGCGCGTGCATGTCGACCAGTTCAACGAACTCGGCTTCCTCGACGAGGCGATCGCACTCGGCGCCCGCACCGTCGACCACCTCGAGGCGACCTCCGACGCCGGACTCGCACGCGTCGCCGCGTCCGACGCGATCGGCGTGCTGCTTCCCGGCTGCGGACTGACGCTCGACCTCCGCTTCGCGAACGGCCGCAGGCTGATCGACGCGGGTGGCGCCGTCGCGATCGCGACGAACCTGAACCCGGGCTCGAGTCCACTGACCTCGATGCCGCTCGTGATCGCGCTCGCCGCACGCTTCTGCGGACTGACGCACGAGGAGGCGATCACGGCCGCCTGCTGGAACGCGGCGTGCGCCCTCGGCATCGAGCGCGAGACCGGCTCGATCGAACCGGGGAAGCGCGCCGACCTCCTCGTCCTCCCCACCCACGACGAGCGGGCGCTCGCCTACGAATGGGGCACCTGCGCGCCGATCACCACCATCATCGCCGGGGACCCGGCCGCGGATTCCGACTGGTAGCGCCACCCGGCGCCCCCGCCGCGATCGGCTACATTTCAGGCATGCTCGTCACGAAGCCCGAGGACATCGAAGGCGCCACGCGCGCGGCCGAGTGCGTCGTCCGCACGCACCAGCGCCTCGTCGAGTTCCTGCGCGAGGGACTGACCCTCGCGGAGATCGACGCCTTCGTCGGGCGCACGCTCGCCGATCTCGATGCGCCGAGCTGCTTCGTCGGCTACCGCATCCGCGGACACCCGCCCTTCCCCTCGCACGCGTGCCTCTCGGTGAATTCGTGCGTCGTCCACGGCACGCACGACATGCGCGCGTCACCGCTCCGCCCGGGCGACCTCATCTCGGTCGACATCGGCGTCCGCCACCGCGGCTGGATCGGCGACGCGGCGTGGACCTACGCGATCAAGGAGCGCGACCCCATCGGCGAGGCGCTCATGAAGGCGGGCGTCGAGAGCCTCCGCCGCGGCGTCGCCGCGCTGAAGCCGGGCCGCCCGCTCATCGACTTCGCGAAGGCCGTGCAGGGACATGTCGAGGGTGAGTGCCGCTTCGCGCTCGTGCGCGGCCTCGGCGGCCACGGATACGGCAAGGAACTGCACGGTCCGCCGTTCGTATCGAATGTCGTTCCCTCGTATCCGGGCGAATGGCCCGAGGCGTGGAAGCAGATCCGCCCCGGACTCCTCGTCGCCGTCGAGCCGATGATCGCGGTCTCGAGTTCGGAGACCCGTTCGAACGGCCGCGAGTGGCCGGTGTTCACCGCCGATGGCTCGATGAGCGTCCACTACGAGGCCGATGTGCTGGTGACCGCGGAAGGCCCGGTGAACCTGACGCAGGGCCTCTTCGATCTTCCCGAGATCGTCGGCTGACGCGCGGGCCCCTTCCGCCGAAGCCCTACCATGGCGCTCCCAAACGGAGAGCCCATGCTGTTCACCACCACCGCCGCCACGCTGATGTTCGCCGCCGTCCCCCCCACGCGCACCGAGCCCGTCAAGGACACCCTCCACGGAGTCGAGATCGTCGACGACTACCGCTGGCTCGAGCCCCTCGAGAAGGACTCGACCGAGGTCGCCGAATGGACGACCGCGCAGAACGACTACACGCGCGCCCAGCTCGACAAGCTCCCCTGCCGCGACGCGCTCGCGAAGGCGATCGAGCCCTGGATGACCCTCGGCGCGGTCGGCGCGCCGCGCATGACCGACGCGGGCTACTTCTACTCGGAGCGCACCGGCACGCAGAACCAGGCGGTCGTCAAGTTCCGCGCGACGCTCGATGCCGCGCCGCGCACGCTCCTCGATGTGAACGCGCTCGATGCGAAGGGTCTCACCAGCCTCGACTGGTGGACGCCCAACGACCAGGGCACGCTCATGGCCTTCGGCACCTCGCAGAAGGGCAGCGAGATGAGCGAGCTCCACATCCTCGATGTCTCGACCGGCAAGTGGCTCGACGACCGGATCGCCGGAAAGGTCTACTTCAGCGGGTGGATGCCGGACGGGCGCAGCTTCTTCTACTCGGGTCTCCGCGACATCGCGGACGCGTACTCGCGCGAGACGCGCTACCACGCGGTCGGCGCGGATCCGGCGAAGGATCCCATCGTCGTGAAGCAGACCGTCCCGAGCGAGATTCCCGGCGCCGGCCCGTCGACCGACGGCAAGTGGCTGATCGGCTCGCTGTCGAAGGGCTGGCAGGCGAACGACCTGTGGGTCGCGCCGCTGGGCCCGTGGCTCGAGAAGGGTGAGCTGCAGAAGACGGTGCTCGCCGAGGGTCTCGACGGGCGCTTCGACTCGATCGATGTGATCGGCGGCACGCTCTTCATCACGACGACCTTCGGCACTCCGAAGGGAAGCATCGTCGCGATCGACCTCGACCGCCCCGAGCGTGCGCAGTGGAGGACCATCCTGCCCGAGCGCGCCGACATGGTGCTCGAGGGCGTGTCCCGCGCGAAGGACTGTTTTGTGACCAGCTGGTCGAAGGATGTCTGCTCGCGCTTCGAGGTCATGACGCACGACGGGAAGGTGCTGCACGAGATCCCGCTGCCGGGGCTCGGCACGGCCAGCATCTCGACCGACCACACGCGCACCGAGGCGTTCGTGACCTACACGAGCTTCGACGCGCCGCGCACGATCTACCGCACCGACGCCATGAAGCCCGATGCGAAGGTGTGGGCGCGGACCGAGATCCCCGGCGATCTCGCGGCGTACACCGTCGAGCAGCGGCGCGCGAAGTCGAAGGACGGCACGGAGGTGCCCATGTTCATCGTCCGTCGCAAGGACATGAAGTTCGACGGCGACAATCCGACGCTCCTCTACGGCTACGGCGGCTTCAATGTCTCGCTCACGCCGTCGTTCAACCCGACCATCGTGCCGTGGCTCGACGCCGGCGGCGTGTATGTCGTGGCGAACCTCCGCGGCGGCGGCGAGTACGGCGAGGAATGGCACCGCGCCGGCATGCAGGCCAACAAGCAGAATGTGTTCGACGACTTCTACGCCTGCGCCGAGTGGCTGATCGCGAACAAGTACACGAAGTCGGCGCGGCTTGCGATCGAGGGCGGCTCGAACGGCGGACTCCTGACGGGCGTCGCCAGCACGCAGCGGCCGGACCTCTTCGCCGCGGCGATCGTCGCGGTGCCGCTTCTCGACATGCTGCGCTACCAGGACTTCCTGATCGCCCGCTACTGGGTGCCCGAGTACGGCTCGAGCGAGGACGCGACGCAGTTCACGACGCTGCGCGCGTACTCGCCCTACCACAACATCGCCAAGAAGCGCCGCTACCCGGCGCTGCTCGTGACCGCGGGCGAGAACGACTCGCGCGTGCACCCGCTGCACGCGCGCAAGTTCGTCGCGCGCATGCAGGCGCTCGCCGCCAACGATCCGTCCGTCGATCCCATCATGCTCTGGGTCGACCGCGATGCCGGCCACGGCCAGGGCAAGCCGCTCGCGCTGCGCATCCGCGACGAGGTCGACCAGTGGTCGTTCGTCATGAGCCAGACGGGTGCGTGCAGGTAACGCACGCGACGCAGCCTTCGAACCTCCGCGGGGCGTCCGATCACGGGCGCCCCGCGGTGTTTTTGCCCCATAGGTCCGTTCAGGCCCGAGAAATCGGCGCAGGGCTGAAGTCACCCCCGACCCGAGCCGATCCCCCCTTCGTGCGGTCCTACGACCTCATCTCCATCGGCTCCGGGCCCGCCGGCGAGAAGGCGGCGCTCATGGCGGCGCGCTACGGTCGCCGCGCGGCGATCGTCGAGCTCATGCCGCATCCCGGTGGCGCGATGGTGAACACGGGAACGGTCGCGTCGAAGGTGCTCCGCGAGACCGCGCTCGTCGCGAGCGCGCTGCGTCGCCGGCCGATCCCCGGCTACGAGAACGCGACGCCGAGCGACATCTCGATGCAGCGATTCATGGCGCGGCGCACGCTCGTCCAGATGGAGGAGCACGACCACATCGAGGCGCGGCTCGAGGGAACCGGTGTCGAGATCATCCACGGGCGCGGCGAGATCGTCGATGCGCACACCGTCAAGGTGACGACCGACGACGGTCGCTCTCAGCTTCTGACCACCGACTTCATCCTCGTCGCGACGGGCTCCTCGCCCGCGCGCGGCAGGAACATCGACTTCAACCACCCGGCGATCGTCGATGCCGACGGCATCCTCGAGCTCGAGAAGATGCCGCAGTCGCTCGTGATCGTCGGAGCGGGCGTGATCGGCAGCGAGTACGCGAGCATCTTCGGCGAACTCGGCGTCGAGGTCACGCTCGTCGAGCCGCGCAGCACGCTGATGCGATTCCTCGACGACGAGATCCGACAGGTCCTCGTGCACGGCATGGAGGAAGTGGGCATCTCGATCCGCTTCGGGCACGCGGTCGACAAGGTCGTCGGACTCGACGACGGACGCGCGCGCACGACGCTCGACGACGGGACGGTGCTCGAGAGCGACTGCGTGCTGTGGTCGCTCGGCCGCAACGGCAACACGCGCGGGCTCGGACTCGAGCGGATCGGCGTCGTTCCCGACGAGCGGGGCAACATCCGCGTGGACTCGCACTACCGCACGACCTGCGAGAGCGTGTTCGCCGCGGGCGATGTGATCGGCTTTCCCGCGCTGGCCTCGACGAGCATGGAGCAGGGCCGCGTCGCGGCGTGCCACATGTTCGGCATCCCGTTCCTCACCAAGGTCGCCGACACCGTGCCCATGGGGATCTACACGATTCCCGCGATCGGGGCGGTCGGACTGAACGAGGAGGAGGCGCGCGCGGGCGGACGCGAGATCGTCGTCGGCCGCGCCCACTACCGGAACAACGCCCGCGGACGCATGCTCGGCGACGATCAGGGCCTGCTCAAGGCCGTCTTCGATCGGCGCACGCGCGCCCTGCTCGGCGTATCGGTCGTCGGCGAGGACGCGACGGAGCTCGTCCACTTCGGCCAGCTCGCGATCCAGTCGGGTCACGGCATCCAGCATCTCCTCGAGATGTGCCTGAACTATCCGTCGCTCACCGAGCTCTTCAAGACCGCGGCGTTCGACGCGATGCAGTCGCTCTCCGCGGTTCCCGCGAAGAACGCCGCGTAGCGGCGGCGGCACGCCCCGTGCGTCACGCGCGGCTCAACCGCGCATGCTCGACGATCAGCGTCTTGAGACCAACCGAGCGGAACGAGATCCGCGCGCGCGTTCCACCGAATCCGCGCGCGAGGTACTCGACCTTCCCGATCCCGAAGAGCGGATGCCGCACCATCGAGCCGATCGGGAACATCTCGCCCACATCCATGTCGCTGAACGCCTCGGGGTCGTCGTACTCGATGCGCGCACCCGCATAGCGCTCGGTCAGGTCGGTCCGCGCGCAGCTCGCGGCGGGAATCTCGCGCAGGAACTCGCTCTCGATCGAGGCCTGCCGGATGCCGCGGACCGTGCGCACCGCGGCCGAGCTGACCATCAGCAGGCGCTCGGCGCGCGTCATGCCCACGAAGAGCAGTCGGCGCTCCTCCTCGAGGCCCGCCTCGCCCTCGTTCGCCGCGCGCATGTGCGGAAGCAGTCCGTGCTCGACGCCGATCACCGCGACCGTGTCGTACTCGAGTCCCTTCGCCGCATGCAGCGTCATCAGCGTGACGCTGCCGCGTTCGGGATCGATCGCGTCGGCGTCGGCGACGAGCGCCACGCCCTCGAGCCAGAGCCGGAGCGCATCGCCGAGCGTGGGCTGCTCGGGAAGCGGCGCGATGAGGGTGTCGACCCCGGATTCCTGCTCACCGGCTTCCTCAGGCAGCCTGAACTGGGCCGCTGCCGACACGAGTTCCTCGAGATTCGCGACGCGCTCGCGCTCATCGACGGTCGCGTGGTCGTCGAGCCGGTCGAGGCCGCTCTCGGACAGCACCTCCGAGACGAACGACGCGAGGTCGCCCGGCACGCGCTCGTCGAGGGAGCGTGCGAAGTCCCGGACCATCAGCACGAACTTCTCGACCGACTTCGCGATCTTGCCCGTGACCACGCCCGCTCCCGGCGCCTGCGCGAACGCCGAGATCAGCGGCAATCCGTTCGAGACCGCGTACGCCTCGACCTTGCGGACGGTCGTGTCGCCGATGCCGCGCGTGGGGGTGTTCACGATCCGCCGCAGCGACACCTCGTCGCGCGGATTCGCGCAGACGCGCAGGTAGGCGATGGCGTCCTTGATCTCCTTGCGGTCGTAGAACGCCGTGCCACGCGCGACCGCCGACGGGATGTTCCGGCGCCGCAGCGCATCCTCGATCACGCGCGAGAGCGCGTTCATCCGGTAGAGCACCGCCATCGCGCGCCAGGGCACGCCCTCCGCCGCGCGCTCGGCGAGCATGTCGGCCACGCGGTCGGCCTCCTCGTGCTCGTCGTTCGCCTTGAGGATGCGCACCGGAAGCCCGTCGCCGAGGCCGGTCGAGAGATCCTTGTGCTTGCGCTGCCTGTTGTGCGAGATGAGCGCCGCGCTCGCGGCCACGATGTGCCCGGTCGAGCGGAAGTTCTCGCCGAGCGGGATCACGCGCGCGCCGGGGAACTGCTCCTCGAACTCGAGGATGTTCGTGATGTCCGCGCCGCGCCATCCGTAGATCGACTGGTCGGGATCGCCGACCACGAACAGGTTGCGCGAGCGCTCGGCGAGCGCGTGCGCGATGACGAACTGCGCGTGGTTCGTGTCCTGGTACTCGTCGACGAGCACCCAGCGGTGCCGGTTCTGCAGCGTGTCGCGCACCTCGTCGTCGTTCTTCAGGAGCAGCGCGACCTTCAGCAGCAGGTCGTCGAAGTCCACCGCGTTCGAGCGCGTCAGCGATTCCTGGTACGCCGCGTAGATCTTGGCGACCGACCGCGTCCAGAAGTCGTTCGCCTCGGCGAGGTACGCGTCGGCGTCGCGCAGCCGGTTCTTCGCGTCGGAGATCTCCGCGAGCACGCTCGCGGGAGTCCACTGCGAGCTCGACAGCCCCGCTTCCTCGATGGCACGCTTCACCGCGTCCTTCTGGTCGCCCGTGTCGTAGATCGAGAAGCCGGGCTGCAGCCCGATGCGGTCCCCGAAGCGGCGCAGGATCGCGGCGCAGTGCGAGTGGAAGGTCGCGACGACGAGTCCCGAGCGCGTGCCGTCATCGTGGGCGAGCAGCTGCGAGACGCGCTCGCGCATCTCGCCCGCGGCCTTGTTCGTGAAGGTGAGCGCCAGGATCTGCCACGGGCGGACGCCGCGGGCGATGAGCGACGCGATGCGACGGGTGATCACGCGCGTCTTGCCCGAACCAGGTCCCGCGAGGACAAGCGCCGGCCCCTCGCCATGTGCGACCGCCTCGCGCTGGGCGCTGGTCAAGTCCTCGAGGAGCGACGGGTCGATCTCTGCGGGAAGGCTCACGCGGGCGATCCTACGGCGGGCGCGGAGCGCGTCGATCCGCGCTGCCGCGAATGGCCCGCGAAGGGCGAAAAAGGACGGGCCTGCCCGTTCACCGACAGCCACCCGGGCCACCTGCCTGTCGAGTGGCACAGTTTGTCCACCGGCATCCCTTCCCCTTCTGTCACTTGCGGAGGATGGGTACCCTCGCCGATCCGCCCAGCATTTCGGCGGCCTGCAGTCCGCCTGCAGGGACAGCCGTCGGGCGCGTGGCCGGCGGTTCCAAGATCGTGTCGATTCGACCTTTCTGGCAGTTGCGTCGACTTCTGAAAAACTTTGAAAAGAACTAGCACTTGGGGTACTTCTCGCTTGCGACCCCAACATGTTGGGGTAGGATCGGACTCGCTCGACCGATGAAGGTGTGCGGTCGTGAGCACCGATGAGAGTAAAAGTTCTCGGACCAAGATGGTCGTCCGACGACTCCAGAGGCAACGCAAAGAAAGCCCTTTGCGAAGCCCTTCAGGAGCCTGTGGAAGACCTCCCTCGGCCGGGGACGGGAGCGCGGAATTCGATTGGGCACGGTCCTGCCGGCCCGGTTTCGTCACCGCCCTCTCCGACCGGTTTCGGTCGTTTGCTCGTCGGCGCTCTGCAGAGGGCCCCGATCCGATGCAGTGACAGTCTGGTTGAGAGTTTCAAGCGGATTCGCAAGTCCGGCCCCCGATCAGCGCCCTCTGTTTCCGGCGTCAAATCGGGTTCCGGGCAAGAGAGTCCGGACAAGTCAAGAGGCAACAGGTCGCATGGACGCGCGACCTGAAACGAAGGCACTCCGACACGCGGCGCATGGTGGCGCCCGTCGAGGAGACCGCGCGAACCGGTGGGGTTCGCATGGTGCGTTGCATGCCAGTCCTAAGCGATAGTCAGATCCGCGAGCTCGTGCACATCGAGCCCTTCGCGCCGAACGAAAAGCGACCCGGAACGATCAGTTTCGGCGTGTCGAGCTACGGCTACGACGTGCGCGTCGGCACGAAGTTCAAGATCTTCACGAATGCGACCAGCGGTGGAACGGCCGTGGTCGATCCGAAGGCGTTCACCAACGACCTCTTCGTGTCGATCGACACCGCCGTGACGGGTCGCGACCACATCATCATCCCGCCCAACTCCTTCGCGCTCGCCGAGACGGTCGAGGAGATCCGCGTGCCCCGCGATGTCCTCGCGATCTGCGTCGGCAAGTCGACCTACGCGCGCTGCGGGATCATCGTGAATGTCACCCCGCTCGAGCCCGAGTGGCGCGGCAAGGTCACGATCGAGATCTCGAACACGACGCCGCTCCCGGCCAAGATCTACGCCAACGAGGGCATCGCGCAGATGGTCTTCCTGAAGGCCGACCGCGTGTGCTCCACGAGCTACGCCGACAAGAACGGCAAGTACCAGGACCAGACGGGGCTGACGCTCCCGATGGTGGACGGGCTGACGACCGACACGCTGCCGTCTGACGGCTCGCCCGCCGCGAACCAGCATTGCGGTCATCGCGTGCCCGCGGGCGCGCACTGACTTCGCGCCGGCTCGCGCCGCAACGCCATCCGAATTCTCCGACCCAAACCGATTCGATTCATCCTTCATCGCCCGACAGATCGCGCAGGAAGCCAAAGCAAATGAAGATCTCGCGCCGCTTCACCAAGTCAAGCCAGAACGTCTACGACACCGTGGAATGGACCAAGCGGTCCAGCCGCATCAGCAATCCCGACGGCTCCACCGTGTTCGAGATGAACGATGCGGAGATCCCGGCTTCGTGGAGCCAGCTCGCCACCGACATCGTGGTGAGCAAGTACTTCCGCAAGGCGGGCGTGCCGCAGATCGACGCATCCGGCAACCCGATCGTCGACGACAAGGGCGCCGCCGTCACTGGCCCCGAGCGCTCGGTGAAGCAGGTCGTCCACCGCCTCGCCGGCTGCTGGACGCACTGGGGCGAGAAGTTCGGCTACTTCTCCACCAAGCGCGACGCCGAGGCGTTCTACGACGAGCTCTCGTACATGCTGCTCACGCAGATGGCCGCGCCGAACAGCCCGCAGTGGTTCAACACCGGTCTCAACTACGCCTACGGCATCTCGGGTCCGGCGCAGGGCCACTGGATCGCCGACCACCGCTCGGGCGAGACGAAGCTCGCGACCGATGCGTACTCGCACCCGCAGCCGCACGCGTGCTTCATCCAGGCCGTGAGCGACGACCTCGTGGGCGAGGGCGGCATCATGGACCTGTGGACGCGCGAGGCGCGCCTCTTCAAGTACGGATCGGGAACGGGAACCAACTTCTCGCAGCTCCGCGGCGAGAACGAGCCGCTCTCGGGCGGCGGCAAGAGCTCGGGACTCATGAGCTTCCTCAAGATCGGTGACCGCGCCGCGGCTGCGATCAAGTCCGGCGGCACGACCCGCCGCGCGGCGAAGATGGTGTGCCTCGACCTCGACCACCCCGACATCGAGGGCTTCGTGAACTGGAAGGTTCGCGAGGAGATCAAGGTCGCAGCACTCGTCGAGGGCATGAAGGTGCTCGGCGACGACCAGAAGAAGCTCGCCGAGAAGTTCAAGCTCAAGCTCGACTACGACTTCAACGGCGAGGCCTACTACACGGTCAGCGGCCAGAACTCGAACAACTCGGTGCGCATCCCCGACTCGTTCTTCGACGCGCTCGACGCCGAGAGCGACTGGGAGCTCATCCGCCGCACCGATGGCAAGGTGGCCAAGACGGTCAAGGCGAAGGATCTCTGGGAGGAGATCAACTTCGCCGCGTGGCGCTGCGCCGACCCCGGCGTGCAGTACGACAGCACGATCAACGCGTGGCACACCTGCCCCGCCGGAGGACGCATCAACGCGAGCAATCCCTGCTCGGAGTACATGTTCCTCGACAACACGGCGTGCAACCTCGCGTCGATCAACCTCCTGAAGTTCTACGACCCCTCGACCCGCCGCTTCGACCTCGAGGGCTTCGAGCACGCGATCACCATCTGGACGATCGTGCTCGAGATCTCGGTGCTGATGGCCGCGTTCCCGTCGAAGGAGATCGCCGATCTCTCGTGGCGCTACCGCACGCTCGGCCTCGGCTACGCCAACCTCGGCGCGATGCTGATGCAGGCGGGCATTCCCTACGACAGCGAGGAAGGCCGCGCGGTGTGCGGCATGCTCACCGCGATCCTGACCGGCCGTTCGTACGCCGCGAGCGCCCTGCTCGCCGCCGAGCACGGACCGTTCGCCGGCTACGCCGAGAACCGTGACAACATGCTGCGCGTCATGCGCAACCACCGTCGCGCTGCGCTCGGCGTCGCGCGCGGAAGCGACGAGTACGAGTCGCTGCGCATCAGCCCGGTTCCGATCGATCACGCGACCGTCAAGGACGGCAAGGTGAACCTCGCCAACGCCGACCGCATGCTCGAGCGTTCGGTCGCCTGCTGGGACGACGCGCTCAACTACGGCGAGAAGTTCGGCTTCCGCAACGCGCAGACCACCGTCATCGCGCCGACGGGAACCATCGGCCTCCTGATGGACTGCGACACGACGGGCGTCGAGCCCGACTTCGCGCTCGTCAAGTTCAAGAAGCTCGCGGGTGGCGGCTACTTCAAGATCGCCAACCAGTCGCTGCGCCCGGCGCTGCGCGCGCTCGGCTACACGGCCGAGCAGGTCGACGACATGGTCGCGCATGTGATGGGCACGCTCAGCCTCGACGCGAAGCTGACCGAATCAGACGGCACCATGTCCGACTCGGCAGGCACCTTCCGCGACTTCCTGCTGGCGAAGGGCTACTCGCACGAGCAGCTCGTCGCGGTGGAGAACTCGCTTCCGACGGTGTTCGAGATCTCGTTCGCCTTCAGCGCGTGGTCGATGCCGGCCTCGGTGCTCGACGCGTGCGGCGTCGACGCCGCAGCCGCCAAGAGCGACATGTCGTTCAACGGCCTCCGCGCGCTCGGGCTGACCCGCAAGCAGATCGACGCGCTGAACCGCCGCATCTGCGGTACGCAGACGATCGAGGGCGCTCCGCACCTCAAGGACGAGCACCTCGCGGTGTTCGACTGCGCGAACCGCTGCGGTCCGCTGGGAACGCGCTTCATCAAGCCCGAGGGCCACATCCGCATGATGGCCGCGGCGCAGCCGTTCATCAGCGGTGCGATCTCGAAGACGATCAACCTTCCCAACGATGCGGATGTCGCCGACATCGGCGCCTGCTACCGCCTGAGCTGGGAGCTCGGCCTCAAGGCCAACGCGCTCTACCGCGACGGCTGCAAGCTCAGCCAGCCCCTGTCGACGAAGTCCGACAAGGAGGAGAAGGATGATGCCGCAGAGGTGAAGGCGACCGATGCGAAGGTCGCCACGGCGAAGGTGGACGATGTCGAGATCACCAACGCCGAGGAGCAGAAGGAGCTCCTGACCGACGCTCTCGTCGCCGAGGCGTCGACCGCGGTGCCGCAGGAACTCCCCACCGAGGTGCGCGAGGTCGTCGTCGAGCGCATCGTCGATCGGATCATCGAGCGCCCGATGCGTCGCCGGCTGAACGACACGCGCGAGTCGATCACGCACAAGTTCAATGTCGCCGGACACGAGGGCTACCTCATCGCCGGCCTCTACGAGGACGGACGCCCGGGTGAACTCTTCATCACCATGGCGAAGGAAGGCTCGACCATCGGTGGCCTGATGGACTCGCTCGGCACCGCGGTGTCGGTCGCGCTCCAGTACGGCGTGCCGGTCGAGAGCCTCGTCAACAAGTTCGCACACCAGCGGTTCGAGCCGATGGGCATGACGACGAACGCCGACATCCCGTTCGCCAAGAGCCTCGTCGACTACATCTTCCGCTGGCTCGGCATGCAGTTCATTCCGGGCTATCGCGAGCAGAACTCGCCGCGCCGCACCCCGGCCGTCGAGACGGCTCCGATCACGACCGACAACCGCAAGGAGGATTCATGCGCTCAAGGAACGAGCTCTGCAGCCGGATCGGGCTGGGCCGCCCGTCGCGAGACGGCACTCGAGGCCAGCAAGGGCGAGTCCGCAAAGGCTGTTCGTACCGATACGACGCCTGCGCCGACGAACATCACCACCTCGCGCGTGACCGCCACGCAAGGCATGAGCGTCGTGACCGAGACCCGTTCGGGCGGATCGCAGGTCATCCAGGCGGTCACCGCGGTCGAGCGGACCGTCAAGACCGTCGCCGGGAATGCGCTCGACGCGTCGAATGCGGCGCTGATGGGCGATGCACCCGCGTGCGATGGATGCGGTTCGATCACGGTGCGCAATGGAACCTGCTACCGCTGCCTCAACTGCGGCAACAGCATGGGCTGCAGCTGATCGCGGGCCTGTAGTCGACTGAAACACCCTGCGCGTGCGCCGCACCGCGCGCGCAGGAAACGAGCGTGTGCGGCTGGAGACGAATGGCAGCGCGGAGGCAATCCCGCTGCAGCGACGGATCATGCGCCACAGGAGGTGGCAGAATTTCCGGTGCCGTCGATACCCGCGGTGTCGTCGGCACGGGAAGGCTTGAAAGGAACGGAAGCCGAATATCACGCATGGTCCCTCGTCCGGGTGTCTGCTGAGGACTCCGACACACCCGGCATCGTGTGCAAGGAACGATCGACGACCGTTCAGACCGGCGAGCAGAAGGATCTGCCTCGTACTGGAAAGGCGCGCAAGGAGTTGGCAGAGCCCTCCCTCTCACGCATGACCTCACATGCGCTGCGTGGGTTCAGACGGTCGGCGAATCGAAACTTGCTCCAGACCACCACGGCGGGGTCACCCACGCGAAGACCCCGCTCTCGCCCCTCGCGGACCCCACCTCCGCGAGGGGCACTTTCTTTTTGCGGTGGTCACGGAGGCGCGCGGGCCGGCTCGGCGTCCCCTCGGCTCCTCTCTGCTCCCTTGTGCCGGCACGGCCCCCCTCGCGCACGGACGCGGATTCGCGCACAATTCCGTCATGCGGCCCTTTCGCCGGACGGCGCTCGCCCTCGCGGCGTGCAGCGCGCTCCAACTCGTTGCCTCTCCAGGTTGCACTTCTCCGATGTCCGACCACTCGCACGACCAGCCCGCACCCGATGCGCAGCGCGACGCCTGGCATCAGGCGCGTTTGCGGTCGCTCTGCGCCGACGACGGCTGGCTCACGCTCGTCGGACTCGACTTCCTCGAGGATGGCTCGTACTCGCTCGGATCCGCCGCGGAAG
>JBEAQW010000015.1:0-3577 GCA_041163725.1 Planctomycetota bacterium | reverse complement strand
GTGATCTCCGATCGGCTAATGGACTATGTCGACGGCCGCATGACCGAAGAGACTGTTCGTGAGCTCGCACGCGCGACGCAGTCGTTCAACTTCGAGTCCGCGCGCGAGCTCCAGGTCATCGATTCCGACGGACGGGTTTCGAAGGTCGTGCACGCGTACATCGACGAGTCGACGCGCCGTGTCTGCGTGGTCGGATTCGGCGTGGTCGAGCCCGGTCTGGGCGTGCGGGTGCTCGCAGGGGCGCTCGCCGATGGTCGGCCGCTTGCGGCGGCCGTCGTCGAGAACCGCGGTTTCGGTGTCGTGTTCGACGCGGAGTCGATCGGCGATGCGCGCGAACTGCGGCTCGAGATCGGCGACAGCGCCATGCGCATCCTGATCTGAACGCGGAGTGACGCAGGTGGAGCCGTGGCGAACGCGTCCGCGGATTCTTCCGTCCTCTCCATCTTGACTCTCGCTTCATGCGATGGGCCGGGCTCAACTGCTCTTGCGCAGCCACTCTTCCTCGAGCTCCGACTGCTCGCGCTGAAGCTCCTCGCGTGAGGCGAGCAACTTCTTCATTCGCGCGGAATCGGATGCGATCTTCGGATCGGCGAAGTCGGCGTCGAGGCGCATGAGCTCGCGGCCTATGTCGGCGATGCGGGATTCGATCTTCCCGAGGGGGAGATTCGAGAAGCGGCTCTTCGGCTGGGAGGGCGCGGGCTTCGTTGCCGGCGCGCTGCCGCGGGACGGTGCGGGTTGCGGCTTCGGCGCCGGCTTGCGACTTCGCGCTGCAGCGGCTTCGCGCTCGGCCTTCTCGGCTCGTTCCTTCGCCTCCCACTCGCGGTAGGACCCTTCGAACACGCGGGCACCGCCTTCGCCGTCGAGGATGACGAGCGTGTCGCAGACATCGTCGAGCAGCGCGCGGTCGTGCGAGATCAGCAGCAGCACGCCGCCGTGGCCGCCCTTCCCGCCGATGCGCGAGCGATCGATGCTGCCGAAGCGTTCGAGCGCCTCCTCGAGACGCTCGGCGCTCGGGATGTCGAGGTGGTTGGTCGGCTCGTCGAGGACGAGGAGATTCTTCGCGCTGGCGATGAGCGAGGCGAGGACGAGTCGGCCGCGCTCGCCGCCGGAGAGGTCGCCGACGGCCTTGTCCTGCTCCTCGCCCGTGAAGAGGAACGCACCCGCGAGGTTGCGCGCCTCCTGCTCGCTCGCGCGCGGGGAGCCTTCGATCGAGCGGATCGTGTTCTGCAGGAACTCCCACGCGAGCTGCTGGCGGTCGATGTGGTCCTGCGTCTGGCGGAACCAGCCGACGGAGAGGCGGGGCGAGCGCTTGATCTCCCCCGAATCGGCCTCGAGGTCGCCGAGGAGCGTGCGGACGAGCGTGGTCTTGCCCGCGCCGTTTGGCCCGATGATGCCGATCCGGTCGCCGGGACGCGCCGAGAGCGAGAGGTCGCGGAAGCAGACGCGGTCGCCGAACGACTTCGAGATTCCCTCGGCGACGAAAGCGAAGTCGCCCATCTGCGGCGGGTCGGGCAGGTCGAGGTTCATGACGCCCATCTCGGCGTGCTTCTCGACGAGCTGCTCCTCCTTGAAGCGCTCGAGCCGCGTCTCGCGGCCGCGCGCCTGCTTCGCGCGCTGGCCCGCGCGGTAGCGGTCGATGAACGCCTGCTCCTGGCGGATGCGGTCCTGCTGCTTCTCGTGCTGGCGCTCGACGGTCAGCATGCGCTCGGCGCGGAGCTCGCGGAAGGCCGCGTAGTTGCCGGGATACTCGCGCAGGACACCGCGGTCGATCTCGATGATGCGGTTCACCACCCGGTCGAGCAGCCAGCGGTCGTGGGAGATGAGGACGACCGACCCCTTGAACTCGTCGGCGAGGAAGTCCTCGAGCCAGCGGCGGCCCTCGATGTCGAGGTGGTTGGTCGGCTCGTCGAGGAGGAGGAGATCGGGGTTCGAGAGCAGCAGCCGGGCGAGCCCGAGGCGCGCCTTCTGTCCGCCGGAGAGGCCCTTCACCGGAAGTTCGAAGTCGTCGTCGGTGAAGCCGAGGCCGTGCAGGGCGGCGTCGATCTTGTGGTCGACGTTGTAGCCGCCGGCGGCATCGATTGCTTCCTCGATCGCCACCTGGCGATTCATCAGCTTCTCGAGTTCGTCGCCGTCGGCGGTGGCCATGCGGTCGAAGACGGTCTCGAGTTCGGCCTTGAGCTCATCGATCGCGGCGAAGGCCTCGGCGGCGGCGCCGTGGAGGGTCTTGTCCTGCGGGAGCTTGGGGTCCTGCTCGAGGTAGCCGATGCGCACGGTGCGCGCGATCTGGACTTCGCCATCGTCGGGCTTGAGCAGACCGCAGATGAGCTTGAAGAGCGTGCTCTTGCCGCAGCCGTTGCGGCCGACGAGGCCGACGCGTTCGCCCTGATGAATGGAGCCGCTGACTCCATCGAGGAGGAGGCGGGTTCCGTGACCGAATCGAAGGTTGGCGAGCGTGACGAGGGACATGGCGAGAACAGCAAGCGTAGCGCAGGAAACGGTGCACGGCACGTGCCGTGCTGTGCCTGGCACCGACTGGCACGTGCCAGGCACCGGAATCCTGTCGACACCGCGCTCGCGAAGTCGTCGGTTTCACCGCAAGAATGCGCGGTTGGGGCGAGAGCGTCAGTTGACGCGGGGGGTGCACGGCACGTGCCGTGCTGTGCCTGGCACTGACTGGCACGTGCCGTGCACCGTTCGGGTCAGCGGGGGATGGGCTTGCCGCGCCACTCCCATAGCCACGCCACCAGCCGGCGGTCGCTCGGCGGCAGGATCACCCGTGCGATCGACGCGACGATCAGCGGCCCCACCGCGGCCATCATCACCGTGACCGCGCACATCGACGCCGCCGCCGTGAACGCATACGGCATCAGGAACTCGTGATGCGCCGCCCGGCTCCAGGAGCGTTCCATCCCGGTCGGTGCCGCGATGCCCGACTCGAGCGCGAGCGCCGGGATCGCGATCGCGAGGCCCACCGCACACGGCACGAGCGCGATCATGCCGCGGCGCAGCGCCGAGTGCCTCATGAGTGCCGTTCCGATCAGCATGGCGCATGGGGTCAACAGCACGCATCCGATCGAGCACACGAGCATGAAGGGAAGCACCGGCCGCGCGTGCCAGCGCGTCCGTTCCACCGCCTGCCGCCCCTCCTCGGACACCATCCACGCCTCGTCGCAGGCGGTCCAGTACCCGCGCTGGACTTCATCGAGGGGCGGGTTGCTCTCCCCGTACACCGCAAGGAGCCGCGCCGCCGCCTCTTCCGTCGCGAGTCCGGCGGCCATCGCGGTGAGTCCGCCGCTGATGCCCGCAAGTGCGGCCGCCGCGAGCAGCATCACGACCGCGAGCGTCGAAGCGGCCACGAGCTTGATGCGCGAGAGCCATGGCGCCACGGTCGGATACTCGAAGAGGGCGCTCGCGGCGCCGCACTCGCCGCATCGGACGAAGAGCAGTTCGGTCGCAGGATCACGCTCGATCGTGCGGCCGGCGAGCGGATGCAGGCACTTCATGCAGAGGCGATCGCCGGTGAGTGTCTCCCGTGCCGGCGCAGCGCGCGATTGCACCGGGCCCGCGGCATGGTTCG
>JBEAQW010000014.1:0-3380 GCA_041163725.1 Planctomycetota bacterium | reverse complement strand
TTGCCGTAGCCGAGGATCGCGATGGTCTTGCCCTCGAGGGGGGCGGTCGGGGCATCGGCACCCCGGAGGATGCGGTCCGATCCGGGCAGGGGAGACGATCCGTGGGGCATACCCCGAAGATATCGGGTTCCCCGATGGGCGGGGCATCGATCCCCGGGGTGGGGCTTCACCCCGCACTCTTCAATGCTCCGAAGTGCCGGCAGCCGATGAGGGCTTGTCGAGGGCGTGGCAGGTGTCCGGAAGGCGCCGCGCCGACCGTCCCACCACCGGATCGAGGAGATGCGAATGAGCGAGCCAACCACGCAGCCCCGTCAGCCGCGCTACACCGTGGATCCCATGTACAGCGCGGTGGCCGTGCTTCTCGTCGGTGGCGACGCCGGCGCCGAACCGCTCGAAGGGCATATCTACGAGATCTCGCTCGACGGCATGCGCTTCGAGCTCGACGAACCGCTCGCCGGCGGGACGCGGATCTCGGTGGCGATGATGCTCCCCGGATGCACTTCGGCCTTCTCGGCGGAAGGCTGCGTGACGCGCGTGTTCGACGCGATCGATGACCCGGGCCCGCGACGCATGGAGATGACCTTCGATGCGTTCGTCTCGGGCGAAGCCGAGCGGCTTGCGGCGTACCTCGACCAGAGGTGGCTGCGCCCCGCGGCGATTCAGGTCGACGAGGAGGAGTCCGAGCCCACCTGCGAGGTGATGATCGAGACCACCGAGTCGACCGCGAAGGGTTCGCGCAAGCGCAAGTCCGCGAGCGCGGCGTAGAGCGGCCGACGGCGCGCCGCGATTTCAGCGACTTCCTCCACGACTCCCCGGCCCGTCAGGCTGGGGCGGTCGCCTTGATGGGCCGTGAGGCGCGCGGCGAGCGTTTCGTCGGGTGGATCGAGAAAGACGATCAGCGCACGACCCTCCGATCGGGCGCGCTCGAGCAGCGCACCCGCGCCCGGAGCGGTCGGCGTTCCGCCGCCGAGCGCGACCACGCACGCGGTGCCCCCGAGCACTTCGGTGAGGACGCGCGCCTCCGCAGCGCGGAAGGAGGGTTCGCCACATCGTTCGAACGCCTCGCGCACGGTCGCGGCGCCGAGCGCATCGCGCGTTCGATCATCGAGGTCGATGAAGCCGGCGCCGAGTGCGGCCGCCAGCGCCGCGCCCACCGTCGACTTGCCCGACGCACGCAGGCCGATGAGAACGACATGTCGGGTGAGGGCGGTGGTCATCGGCGCGTTCGCATCGGGCGGAGGTCGGAGGAGGCCGACCCGTGGCGACGAATCTCCATCGGTCCGCTCCGAGGTTCACGGCGAGCGGAATTCGCAGCAGAAGCGCAAGGCGCGGGGAAGGGGCGGCGGCATCGGATGGAGCCACGATGCGGAACCACCATGCGGAACCACCATGCGGAACCACGACGCGCACGAAATGAACACGCGCGACCCGAGGGATCGCGCGTGTGCGGTGTGCGAAGGTTTCGGAGCTGGCCGGCCCGTTCAGTCGCCTGAAGCCGCCTGCGTCGCCGTCGCCCTGAGAGCGGGGGACTTCAACAAAGGCGATTCGGGGCGTCCAGCGGTCGAACGCGGCCGAGCCGAGATCAGCGGGTCACCAGCGAGCGGCCGAGACGGCGCTTCGAATTGATGATCTTGCGGCCCTTCCGCGTGCTCATACGGGCGCGGAAGCCGACCTTGCGAATCTTCTTGATGCGGCTGATCTTGTGCGGGTAGTGCATAAGGACCTCGAAAGCGAGTCGCGGAGGGTAGCAGAGTCCCCCACGCTCCGCAAGGGCACGCGCCGCCCGGCGGGGCAGGATCGGAGACGAATCGGCGGCCGTCGCTTCAATCCTCCTTCCGCCGCGCCGATATCGGGTTAGATTTCACGGGTCCGATGCCCGTCCTCCAGCCTCCGCGGCGTTCGCGGCGCCTGGAGAACCCGCTTCGGATGCAGCAAAGGAGTCCGCCGAAAGGCGTGACAGCGCATGAACGAAGCGGTCGAGCTCGAGGTGATCGAGCAACGCATTGGTTATCGGTTCGGCGAACGCAGCCTGCTCGCGCAGGCGCTCGTGCACGCCTCCATCGCGCCTTCGCGCGTGGCGAGCAACGAGCGGCTCGAGTTCCTCGGCGACGCCATCCTCGGCGCGATCGTCTGCGAGCACCTGTACCGGCGATTCCCGTTCGAGCTCGAGGGCGAACTCACCAAGATCAAGTCGAACGCGGTCAGCCGCCGCGTCTGCGCGGAAGTCGCCGTGCAACTCGGTCTCGCCGATGGCGTGCAGCTCGGGAAGGGCATGGGCGACCGCGCTTCGCTTCCGCAATCGCTCCTCGCCGCGCTCTTCGAGTCGGTGGTCGGTGCGATCTACCTCGACGGAGGCATCGATCCCGCGCGTGCATTCGTGATGCAGCACCTCGAGTCGCGCATCGACGACTCCACTCGACTCGGGCACCAGCAGAACTTCAAGAGCGTGCTGCAGCAGACGCTGCAGCGCAAGGAACTCGGCACACCGAGCTATGTCGTGCTCGACGAGAAGGGCCCGGATCACGAGAAGTGCTTCGAGGTCTGCGTCGAGCTCGGCTCGCGACGCTTCAAGGGCTGCTGGGGCATGAGCAAGAAGTCCGCCGAGCAGCTCGCCGCGCTCGAGGCGCTCGTCGAGCTCGGCATCGCGCAGCGCGATGATTCGGGCGAGGTGCGACTCGTCGCGGCAGCCTGAGTTCCGCGTGCGTGCGGCATCGTCCGCCTGGCACTCACGGGCGTTTCCTGCGGGCTCGCGCGCGGCGATTCAGCCGAAGATCAGCCACGCGATCAGCACCGCGTCGGCAGCCGTCGCCAGGATGACGGCGAGGACGAGGATCGTCGTCCAGCCGTCCGTCAAGCCAGCCTTGCGCCATGCATCGCCTGCCGTCGCCGCGGGTGGGACGATCGCGAGCGTGGGTGCCGCGTCCTCGAGCGGCTCGCCCCGCCGGGCGCGATCCTGCACGATCGCGAGGATGAGGTTCGCGTCGAACGGACGGATGCCGAGTCGGGTCGCGAGCGAGAGGAGGCGCTTCCGATCCTCGTAGGCAAGCATCGCACCCTGGAGGGCGCCCTGCGTCTCGATCGCGAGCCTCCACCGGGCATCGGTTGGGTCGAACCCGCGATCGCGCGCGGACTCGCGTGCAAGCAGCATCTCGTGCGCCACGGCCTGACGGAACACACGCTCCGCCCTCGCATCCCGCAGGGGATGGGGCGGACGGTCGACGGTCAGACGACTGGTCCCTCGCGTGCGCATCTTGGAGTGGCGGCGGAAAGCCGACGCTCGAGCATACCTCGCCCAAACGCGGATGCGAGCCGAACCCCGGCGAAGCGTCGAAGGCGGTCCCGCTTCAGGCCGCACAGACCGAACGGATACCCGACGAGTG
>JBEAQW010000013.1:0-13377 GCA_041163725.1 Planctomycetota bacterium | reverse complement strand
GTCTGGTTCTCGGTACTCGCCGTGTTCGGCGTCATGGGAATCATGCGACAGCCGGACATCATCGGCGCCGTGAACCCGATGTACGCGGTCGACATGATCGCGCGGTACCCGGCGGAGGTGTTCTTCCTGCTCGGCGCGGTCGTGCTGTGCGTGACGGGCGCCGAGGCGCTGTACGCCGACATGGGCCACTTCGGCATCAAGCCGATCCGCTTCGCGTGGTACCTCCTCGTCGGCCCGGCGCTCACGATCAACTACTTCGGTCAGGGCGCGGCGCTGCTCACCCACCAGTCCGCCGGTGGTGCGATGGACGGCTTCAATCCGTTCTACGCGCTCGTGCCCGAGTCGCTCGTGATTCCGATGGTCGTGCTGGCGACCTTCGCGACCATCATCGCGAGCCAGGCCATGATCTCGGGCGTGTTCTCGATCGCGCGCCAGGCGATCCGCCTGAACCTGCTGCCGCGGCTCGAGGTCGTCCACACGAGCGAGGAGCAGGAAGGGCAGATCTACCTCCCGTCGCTCAACACGATCATGCTGGTGGGCTGCCTGTTCACGGTGCTGCTCTTCCCGAGTTCGACCGAACTGGCGTCCGCGTACGGCATCGCCGTCACGCTCGACATGATGATCACGACGATCCTCTTCGCGGTCGTCGCGCGGCGGTTCTGGCGATGGCGCCGCCGCTGGGTCATGCTGCTCGTAGGCCTGTTCCTCGCGGTCGATGTCCTGCTCGTCTCGGCGAATGTGCTGAAGGTCGCGACCGGCGGCTGGTTCGCGCTCGCGATCGCGTTCGGCGCATTCGTCGTGATGTCGACCTGGGTGCAGGGCTCGTACATCATCGGGCTCAAGCTCGCGGAGGGCGCGCAGTCCATCCACGACTTCCTCGGGACGCTCTGGACAGACGCCATTCCCCGCGTGCCCGGAACCGCAGTGTTCCTCACCACGAACTACAACACGCCCGTCGCGCTCAAGCACTTCGTCGAGCACGCCCATGTGCTGCACGAGCAGGTGGTGCTGATGACGATCGTGTCGTCGAACCTGCCGCTCGTTCCGCACGCGCGTCAGATCAAGGTCGAGTGGCTGCCCGACGGCATGTGGAAGATCACCGCGCTCTGCGGTTTCATGGAGAGCCCGAACATCCCGCGCCTCCTCGAGCGCGCGCGCGCGCACGGGTTCAACTTCGATCCCGATCAGACGACCTACTTCGCGCGCCGCACCTCGGTGGTTCCCACCGGCACTTCGCGCATGAGCGGCTGGCGCAAGCGCCTGTTCTCCGCGCTCGCGCGCAACTCCACCGACGCGACCCGCTCGTTCAGCCTGCCCCCCGACCGCGTCGTCGACTTCGGCGCGCAGGTCGAGCTGTAGCGCGACCGCTGCCGTCGCGCGAGGCGACAACCACCGCGTCCAGCACGCACTCCACCCGGCCATGCCAAAGGGAGCGGCCGCAGCCGCGACCGCTCAAACCACCCGCGTCGTTCAGGCCAGGGCGGATTCACTCCGCCCGGCCGTGCCAGAGGGAGCGGCCGCAGCCGCGACCGCTCAAACCACCGGCTTTGCGATCCGGTGCCCGCAGCACTTGCAGGTGCTGAGCTCCTCGTCGGCCCAGAACTCCTCCATCGCCTGCGCGAAGTGCTTCACGATGTCCTTGCAGTCGAACACCTTGTCGTAGACGAGCGTGTTGCACTTCTCGCAGAAGAAGATCAGGTGCTCCGGCTCGCCCTGCGGACGACGGCGCTCGACCACGAGTCCAAGGGTGTTCGGACCGCGCTGCGGCGAGTGGGGGACATTCGGCGGAATGAAGAACACCTCGCCCTCGCGGATCGGGTGCGTCTTGACCACGCCGTCCTCGATCGTCTTGACGGCCACATCGCCCTTCAGCTGGATGAAGAACTCCTCGCTGTCGACCTGGTGGAAGTCGTTGCGCGCGTTCGGGCCCTTGATGATCATCACGAAGAAGTCGCGCCCGGAGTAGAGGTACTTGTTGCCGACGGGCGGCTTGAAGTGCTCTGCGTTCTCGTCGACCCAGCCGAGCAGGTTGAAGGCCGACATGACCGAACCGTCGGCCATGAAGCCGTTCGGCTCCCCGGGCGTGTCCGGGATCGACTGGAAGCGGGAGATGACGCCGGGCTTGGTGGGGGTTGCGGATGACATGCCCCGAATCGTACTGCGCTCGCGTTCCATTACCATCCTCGCATGGCCAATTCGACGCCCGACACGCATTCGATCCCGTTCGCGCGGAGCCTCGCCGGCCGCCTGCTGCTGCTCGGGATCGTCCCTGGCGCACTTGTGCTCGCGGGGATCCTCACCTGGACGACCGTGGAGAAGTTCGAGCGCCTCGACACGCTGGCGAAGAATGAGCTTCAGCGGCAGGCACTCTCGATCGCGGCCGAGATCTCACGCTCGAACATCTCGGCCATGAAGGTGGCGAAGCTGCTCGCCGCGCAGCAGGAGTCGGGACTCTTCGGTGACCGCGCGCGCACGGTCGAGCTGCTGAAGGGCCAGCTCGCGGCCGACGGCAACGTCACCGCCGCGTATGTCGCGTACGAGCCGAACGCGGACAAGAAGGATGCGATCTCGCTCGGCGCCGATCCCGCCGAGTGGATGGACGAGAGCGGCCGCTTCATCCCGTATCCGTTCCGCGACTGGTCGAAGCGCAACGCGATCTCCGTCAAGCCCCTCATCGACTACGAGACGAGTCTCTACTACGACGGCGTGCGCCGTGCCTTCGCCGAGAGGGGGGCTGTCGAGACGATCATCACCGAGCCGTATGTCTACGAGGGCCAGCTGATCGTCGAGCAGTCGCATCCGATCGTGATCGACGGCCGGTTCATGGGCATCGGCGGCGTTGACCGCACGCTTGCGTCGATCGAGCGTGTGGTGCGCGACGATGCGCGTGCCATCGGCGCGACGGCCTACCTCGTCTCCTCACGCGGAAGATTCATCGTCGCGACCGAGGATCCCGCGATCATGGCCGACGACGCGTCCCTCGAAGGGCAGCTCCGCACGCATGCCGTTGCGGATTCGCCGATCGCGGACATGATCGAGCCGATCGTGAAGCTCGCCGATGCCGACGGCTTCGCCACCGACGCGGTGGATCCTCGCGACGGCTCCGGCATGCTCGCCGCCGCCGTCCGCATCGCTGATGGCGGCTGGACGCTCATCTGCATGAAGTCCGAGGAGGTCGTGCTCGCCCCCATCCGCGCCGAGGTCTGGACGACGGGCCTGGTGACCTTCGGCGGACTACTGCTCTCCGTTGGGCTTGTAGGCGGAATCGCGATCGCAACCTCGCGCCGCGTGCGCGAGGCGGCCATCGCCGCGAACGCCATCGCCGACGGAGACCTCGCCGGTGCGATCAGCGACTGCAAGGTCACGGACGAGGCGGGCATGCTGCTGCGGAGCCTTCGCCGCATGCAGACGAACCTCAATCAGCTGCTCGCGAGCGTGCGTGGCGCCGGCGTCACGCTCGACTCGAGTGCGATCGAGCTTGCCGCGAGCAGCCGCGAGCAGGAGTCGATGGCGCATCGCTTCGGCGAGTCGTCGGCGCAGATCGCCGCGGCGACGCAGCAGATCAGCGCCACGGGCGCGGAACTCGCGCGCACCATGTCGGATGTCGACCGCGGCGTCGTGCAGACGGCCGGACTCGCCGACGGCGCACGGGCCAACCTCGCATCGGTCGACGGCACCATCCGCGAGCTTGCCGATGCGACGGGTTCGATCGCCTCGAAGCTTGCGGCGATCAGCGAGCGCGCGGCGGGCATCAACGGCGTCGTCACGACCATCGCGAAGGTGGCCGACCAGACCAACCTGCTCTCGGTGAACGCGGCGATCGAAGCCGAGAAGGCGGGTGAGCAGGGCCGCGGCTTCCTCGTGGTCGCGCGCGAGATCCGCAGGCTCGCCGACCAGACCGCGCGCGCCACCGTCGACATCGAGTCCATGGTGCGCGACATGCAGTCGGCCGTCGGTGCGGGTGTGATGGAGATGGACCGGTTCTCGGAGAAGGTCCGCAGGGGTGTCGATGAGGTCGTCACTTCGAGCAGGCAGATGAACGAGATCATCGTGCAGGTCGAGGCTGCCGCCGATCGATTCCGGGCGGTCTCGGAGGGCATGGCCAGCCAGTCGCAGGGTGCGTCGACGATCTCCGATTCGATGCGCGGGCTCGTGTCCGCCGCCAAGCGCGCGGTCGAGACCGCCGAGGAGTTCGGCCGAACCGCGGGCGAACTCGAGCGGGCCAGCCAGGCGCTGCGCTCGAACATGGAGTCCTTCCGGCTCGCCGAAGGTGGTGGGGACGCTGGCGCCATCCGCCGCGGCGGATGATCGGACCATCTACTTTCCAGAAATAGACGCATGCCCGCGCGCGGTTCCGGGGGTTGGTGCTAGTTTCAAGCCATGGCTTTTCACCTCGGCTTCCGCCTCGCCGCCCTCGCAATCGCACTCGTCGCCCTCCCCGCACCGCTCGCCCAGGCACAGGTTCGGCTCCATGTCGACCCGACGGCCCCCGCCGGCGGCGACGGGCTGGCCTGGAGCACGGCGTTCCGCGGCATTCGTGGTGCCGTGAACGCGGCGCTGGCCAATCCCGCCGTCGATGAGATCTGGGTGAAGGCCGGCACCTACCAGCCGGGATCGACGCCCTTCGCGGTCGCGAACGGCGTCACGATCTACGGCGGCTTCGCCGGGAGCGAGACGGACCTCTCGCAGCGGAATGTCGACGCGAATGTCACCACGATCTCCGGCGGCGACGCCTACCGGCTGCTCGACACGACGCAGGCCGACGGCACCGCGATCGTCGACGGCTTCACGCTCCGCGACGGTTCGACCGCACAGGGCGGAGGCGTGTGCCACGACGGCTTCCCGGTGTTCCGCCGCTGCCGCTTCATCTCGAACCATGCGGGCGGATCGGGCGGCGTGTGGGAGGGATACGACGGCGGCGTCACCTTCATCGAGTGCCGCTTCATCTCGAACGACGCCAACCAGGGCGGCTCGATCGTCGACACCTACCAGGGCAGCGTCGTCGCGATCCAGTGCCGCATCACGAACAACTTCTCCTCGGGCGGTTCCGCGGCGATCGACACCTACGAGGGGTCGGTCACGATGATCAACACGCTGCTGAGCGGGAACACCGGGGTCGGCAACGGCGGAATCGTGACCTACGACGGAACCATCACGCTCATCGGCTGCACGGTCGCGAACAACTCGGGCGCGGGAGTGGTCTCGTCCACGGGCGCTCCCAAGGTCTTCCGCAACTGCGTGGTCTGGGGCAACTCGGTCGGTGGGCCGATCGACGCGTCGTACTCGTGCTTCGAGGGCCCCGTGCCCGGCGAAGGCAACATCGTCAGCGATCCGCTCTTCGCCAATCCCGACGCGCGCGACTTCCGGCTCGGCGGGGGCGTCGGCGCGATCGATTCCGGCAGCAACGCGCTCATCCCGCCCGACACCTACGACCTCGATGGCGACGGCGACACGCTCGAGCCGTGGCCGATCGACCTGCAGGGTCGGCCGCGCATCGGCAAGGGCGAGGTGACGACCGTCGACATGGGTGCGTTCGAGTACTTCCCCGACTGCAACCTCAACATGGTCGAGGACGCCGACGATATCGCGGCGGGCATCAGCACCGACCTCAACTTCAACGGGTTGCCCGACGAGTGCGAGGACTGCAACGCGAACTCGCTGCCCGACTCGATCGACATCGCGAACGGTCTCAGCGCCGACTGCCAGAAGGACGGCATTCCCGACGAATGCCAGCAGACGGTTCCCACGATCAAGTACCGCATCGACGACAGCAGCATCGAGAACGAGGTCGGACTCACCGACCCGGCCGACTTCGCGTGGTTCAACCTCTTCGAGGTCGCGGAAGGCGGCGAGATCCTGCGCGACCTGCGCTTCGCGTGGGGCAGCGGATTCCTGCCCGGCAATGTCGTGACCGTCTGCGTGTGGAGCGATCCGAACCAGGACGGCTATCCCGACGATGCGCGACTGATCCACCGCGACGATCTCGTGCTCGTCCAGAATCCCGGCACGGGCTCCGTGCAGCAGGTCAATGTGCCGGATGTGTACCTCGGTCCTGCGGGAACGACCTTCTTCGCCGGCGCCTACGCCGTCGCAGGCCCCGGCGCCGCGCCCATCGACCAGGGCGCGCCCTCGGGCCAGAAGTCGTGGATCGCGGCGGGCGGAGGAATCGGCCAGCTCGACCTCAACCAGCTGTCGACCGCTCCGATCTTCGGCGTGATCGACTGGTACGGCATTCCCGGCGACTGGATCATCCGCGGCAATGCGTGGCGCGACTTCGACTGCAACGCCAACGGCGAGCTCGACGAGTGCGACATCTTCACGGGCGTGAGCGCCGACTGCCAGGGCGACGGTATTCCCGACGAGTGCCAGATCGCGTTGGACGACTGCAACGGAAACGGCATCCCCGACTTCTGCGAGCTCGCATCCGGTGCGCTGAGCGACTGCCAGCCGAACGGCATTCCCGATGAATGCGAGCTTGCGTCGGGCGCGGCGAACGACCTCGATTCGAACGGCGTGCCCGACGACTGCGAGGACTGCGACCGCAACGGCATTCCCGACGCGCTCGACCTCGCGGCCGGCGCCGCGGACTGCCAGGGAGACGGGATCCTCGACCGCTGCCAGCTTGGCGACGAGGGACCGCTCGTCTACCGGCGCGACGACGGATCGGCGGAGGTCTACGTCTCGAGCGATGCGCCCAACATGGCGTGCATCGCCGCATACACGGTCGTCCAGGGCGGCGAGTACATCAGCGCGATCGATGCGATCCACGGCGCGATGCCGCTCGGATTCCCCGTCGACGTCTACCTCTGGAGCGATCCGAACGGCGACGGTGATCCCACCGACGCGCAGGTCCTCGCGCATGTCGCGACCACGATCCAGTTCCCCGACTCGAACACGCTCGAGCGCGTCGAGTTCCCCGAGGTCTATGTCGGCGAGGCGGGAACCTCCTTCTTCGTCGGGTTCATCGTGCACAACTTCACGCTCTTCCAGGACTACCCGGGCGCGAAGCACAACTCGGGTGCGACCTTCACTTCGTGGCTCGTCGGGAAGAACGGAACGATCGACCCGAACAACCTCGCGCAGGACAACGACGAGTTCCTGCGCATCGACGATCTCGGCGGAGCGTTCGTCGGCGTCTGGTGCATCCGCGCGGTGTCCGACGCCACCAACGACTGCAACCTCAACGGAATCCCCGATGACTGCGATATCGCCGATGGCACGAGCGCGGACTCCGATGGCGACGGGCGTCCCGACGAGTGCTACCCGCCCGCCTGCGTGGCGGATCTCGACGGAGATGGTCTCGTCGGTGCGGCCGATCTCGCGGCACTCCTCGGCAACTGGGGAGGAGCGGGCACGGGTGATCTCGATGGAGACGGTGTGGTCGGCGCGCAGGACATTGCGCTGATGCTCGACGCGTGGGGCGGCTGCTGAAGCCGCCGGCGCGTCAGCCGGCCGCCGGCGCGGGCATCTGCCGTTCGCGTCCGCACTCCGAACAGGCGTGCGCACCGGGCGGCAGGCCGCGGAGGTCGTAGCCGCACGCCGGGCATCGGTCGTCGCGGAACTCGATCCGCACGGCGAGCGCGCACGCGGCGCAGACATGCTCGCCCGGCCCGATGGTCGCGCGCGTGCCGCAGCGCGGGCAGTTCCAGTCGAAGGCCTCGATGGGCGCGCTCTCGATCCGGCGTCCGCGATGGAGCCGCATGAGTACGAGCGATCCGACGAGCGCCGCGAAGTCGACGATCGCGAGCGCCGCGATGAGCTGTCCCACGATCGACTGCGGGATCATGCCCCGGCAGAGCCCGAACACCGAGTAGGTCGTGACGATCGTGAGCGCGACCGTGGTTGCCGCCGCCGCGTGCCGCAGGAATCGCAGCGGTGAGCGGACGCGCGAGAGCCCGAGCGCGCACCAGATTCCCGCTGCGAGCGCCAGGCCTCCGAGCGCGCTCGCGAACGGCCAGAGCATGCTCGGAAGCGGCCATGGCCCCGACTGCATCTGCACGGCCTTGACCGCCGCCGCGTCGCTATACACCGCGATCACCGAGAGCGCGAGCCAGCCGCATGCGGCCGCGAGTCCGATCCAGCCGGCGAGCCGATCGAGGCGATCGGCTTCCGGTCGCGGCGTGATCGGCGCGGTCGATGGGCCGCGCAGTCCGAGTGCGCTCGTCGCAGCGGCCACGGCCGCACCGAGCATGCAGAAGCCGACCGCGTACGCGGCTTCCTCGCCGATGCCCATGCCCGTGTTCACCGCGAACGCGACGAAGGTCGCGGCGAGTGCCACGGCCGCGCCGCGGATCGCGATCGACTCGGCGAGCGCGAGCGAACGGTCCTCGCGGTCGCGGCTGCCGAGCGCAGGTGCGGCCACGACAAGCGCGGGCATTCCGACCGCGAGCCACGGCGCCAGCGGATAGCGCGCGCCGATCGACATCGGAAGCCGCACATCCCAGATCAGTGCGAGCGCGAATGCGAAGCCGACCGCGATGTACGCGAGCACCACGCGCTGCAGCATGGTGGGTCGGCCACCGCCCTCGCGCGGGGTGAACGGCAGCATCAGGAGCGTCGTGAGCGAGAGCGCGAGCGCGGTTCCCGCGAGTCTCCCCTCGAGCGTGCCCATCGTGAAGATCGAGACCACGCCGATGGCGGCCGACGCCGCGAGGGCGACGAGCATGGTGCGAAGGATCAGGCGTCGGGTCATGTGTCCTCCGTGCGTGCTCCGTGCGTGCTTCGCGCCGTGATCGACGACGGCTTCCTGCCACTGCCTACGGCTTCTTCGGCGCCTGCCCCTCGCAGCATCCGTTCGCGGCATCGCGCTCGGCCTGCTCGATGATCCTGCAGAGTACCTCGACGGATCCGCGCTTCTCGAGGAACTCCGCGAAGCGCTTCAGCGCGACGGGATTCGCGAGGGTCGAGACCATCGGCGAGAAGAAGTGGATGACCGCCGCGCCGAGACCGTTCAGCGGCCTCGACATCTCGAGGAATGCGAGCGCGGGCGTCGTGAGCTTTCGGCGCACGAGCTCGCCCGCGATCCGCTCGAGGAGCTCGCGCTCTTCGGGCGCCGGCTCGCACGGCTTGCCGTCGTCGGTGGCGAAGGCGTTGCGGAGAAACTCGCGCATGGGCGGAAGGGTAGCGCGGCGCGCGGATACACTCGCCCTCGTGGTTTCCCCGTACACGGCATTTCTCCTCGCGTGCGTCGCGGTCGCCCCGCCGACGCCCGCTCCCGAGGGGATGGTCTGGATCCCCGGCGGCGAGTTCCGCATGGGTTCGACCGATCCGCTCGCGCGGCCCGATGAATCCCCCGTCCACCGCGTGCGCGTGGGCGGCTTCTGGATGGATGCGACCGAGGTGACGAACGCGCAGTTCCGCGCGTTCGTCGACGCGACCGGCTACAGGACGATCGCCGAACGCCCCGTCGACTGGGAGGAACTGAAGAAGCAGGTCCCCGAGGGGACGCCGAAACCCTCCGACGAGATGCTGCAGCCGGGTTCACTCGTGTTCACGCAGCCGCCTGCGGATCAGCCCGCGCCCGACTTCTTCAGCTGGTGGTCGTGGGTGAACGGCGCCGATTGGCGGCATCCGCAGGGCCCCGGCAGCACGATCGAGGGGAAGGACGATCATCCCGTCGTGCAGATCGCCTACGACGACGCGATCGCGTACTGCAAGTGGGCGGGCAAGCGGCTGCCGACGGAGGCCGAGTGGGAGTTCGCCGCGCGCGGCGGGCTCGACGGCAAGGTCAATGTCTGGGGCGATGAACCAGTCGATCCCGGTGCGGGCAAGCCGTGGCGATGCAACATCTGGCAGGGCGAGTTCCCCGCGCGCAACACGCGTGACGACGGATTCGACCGGCGTGCGCCCGTGCGCAGCTTCCCGTCGAACGGCTACGGCCTGTACGAGATGGCGGGCAATGTGTGGGAGTGGTGCGCGGACTACTACGCCGACAACGAGTACGCCTCGCGGACGGAGCGTCTCGGCGAAGATGGGGTCGCGGTGGATCCGAAGGGCCCTGCGAAGAGCCGCGATCCGCGCAATCCGCACGCGCCGGAGTCGCGTGTGCAGCGCGGCGGTTCGTTCCTGTGCAACGACAGCTACTGCGCGAGCTACAGGCCGAGCGCGCGCATGTCGGCACCGCCCGACACCGCGCTCGAGCATGTCGGCTTCCGATGCGTGAAGGATGCGGACGCGGAGCCGCAGCGAGTGCCGGAACAGCAGGAGAAGCCGGCCCCTGGGCCTTCGGAAACGCCGAAGCGCGGATGATTCCGCTACGCTGCGCGGACCATGAGTTCGTCAGCCGTCTCGAAGCCCGCGATCGATCTCTCGAAGCTCCGCTACATCCTGGCGACCGACTGCGGCTCGACCACGACGAAGGCGATCCTGATCGAGAAGGTCGGTGATTCGTGGCGCCAGACGCGCCGCGCCGAGGCGCCCACGACCGTCGAGGAGCCGTTCGCCGATGTGACGATCGGCGTGTCGAACTCGCTCACCGAGATCGACGAGCTCGCGGGACGCCGCTTCATCGCGGACGACGGCACCATCATCCGGCGGTCGGGTGAGGGAGATGCCGATGGCTGCGACATCTACATCTCGACCTCGAGCGCGGGCGGCGGACTGCAGATGGTCGTCGCAGGCGTCGTCGCGCAGATGACCGCCGCAAGCGCGAAGCGCGCCGCGCTCGGTGCGGGCGCGATCGTGATGGACACGATCGCCTCGAACGACAAGCGCCGTCCGCACGAGCGCATCCAGCGCATCCGCGAGCTCCGCCCCGACATGGTGCTCATCTCAGGCGGCACCGATGGGGGCAATGTGCAGCAGGTCGTGCAGATCGCCGAACAGATCGCGCCCGCGAAGCCGCGTCCGCGTTTCGGCGGCGAGTACGAGCTGCCCGTGATCTTCGCGGGCAACAAGGAGGCCGCGCCGCAGGTCGAGTCGATCTTCGGCGCCAGGGGCGAGAAGGGCTTCGACCTCTCCGTCGTCGAGAACCTGCGCCCGACGCTCGAGCAGGAGAACCTCGGCCCCGCGCGCGACCGCATCCACGATGTGTTCCTCGAGCATGTCATGGCGCACGCGCCCGGCTACGACAAGCTCATCGCATGGAGCGACGCGCCGATCATGCCGACCCCAGGCGCCGTCGGCGACATCCTGCAGCGGATCGCCGAGCGCGATCGGCTCAACGCGGTGTGCGTCGACATCGGCGGCGCGACGACCGATGTCTTCAGCGTGTTCGGCGGCACCTTCAACCGCACGGTCAGCGCGAACCTCGGGATGAGCTACTCGATCTCGAATGTGTGCGCCGAGGCCGGCATGGACAGCGTGCTGCGCTGGGTCCACATCGACATGGACGAGCGCGAGCTGCGCAACCGTGTGAAGAACAAGATGATCCGGCCGACGACGATCCCGCAGTCGGCCGAGGCGCTCGTGTTCGAGCAGGCCGTCGCGCGCGAGGCGCTGCGGCTCGCGTACGCGCAGCACAAGGACTTCGCCACGACGCTGAAGGGCGTGCAGCAGCAGCGCACGGTCGGCGATCTCTTCTCGCAGTCGGCGAGCGGCCAGACGATCGTCGACGACATGGCGCTCGACCTGCTCGTCGCCTCGGGTGGCGTGCTGAGCCACGCGCCGCGCATGGAGCAGACGGCCGCGATGCTCGTCGACAGCTTCGAGCCTCAGGGATTCACGCAGCTCGCGAAGGACTCGATCTTCATGATGCCGCACCTCGGCGTGCTCGCGAGCGTGCATCCCGACGCGGCGATGGAGGTGTTCGAGCGCGACTGCCTCGTGCGCCTGGGCTGGTCGGTCGCCGCGAAGGGCGAGGGGAAGTGGGGCAAGCCCTGCTTCCGCTACCGCATCTCCGGCGCGGTGTCGGCGAGCGGGGAGCTCGCCTGCGGCGAGGTCGCGCTCGTGCGCGTCGGGCTCGAGCAGGAGGTCGAGGTCGTGGTCGAACCCGAGAAGGCGTTCGACCTCGGCGCCGGCCCGGGCAAGCCCGTCACGCGTCGCGTGAAGGGCGGCACCGTCGGCATTCTCCTCGACGCGCGCGGTCGTCCGCTGCGCCTTCCCGAGAACGACGCCGATCGCCGCGCGGCCGTGGCGCGGTGGGCCAACATCTGGGAGACTCGCTGAGCCATGGCGAAGGCATACACGCCCGGTCTGAAGGTCTCCGCGCGCTCGACCTACCGAGGTCGACGCCTGCTTCCCGTGCATGGCGAGGTCCTCGTCTCCGCGGGTCAGCCGGTGAAGGCGCGCGATGTCGTCGCGCGCGCGCTCATGGAGGGCGATGTCACGCCCGTCGCCGTCGCCGCGCAGCTCTCCGTGCCTGCGGGAGATGTGCCGTCGCTGATGCTCGTGTCGCAGGGCGACCGGGTCGAGGCGGGTCAGCCGCTCGCGCGTTCGAAGGGCATCTTCGGATTCGGCAAGAAGGAACTGCCGTCGCCGGTGGCGGGAACGGTCGAGTCGATCAGCGCCACGACGGGCCAGGTGATCCTGCGGGGGGCGCCGCTCGCGGTCGAGGTGAAGGCGTACATCGACGGAACGGTCGTCGAGGTGCTGCCCGGCGAAGGAGCGGTGGTCGAGAGCGAAGCCGTGTTCGTGCAGGGCATCTTCGGCGTCGGTGGCGAGACCTGCGGTCCGCTCGCGGTCGCGTGCAAGCGGCCCGACGAGACGCTCGATGCGGCGCATATCCGGCCCGACATGAAGGGATGCGTCGTGCTCGGTGGCGCGCGCGTCACCGCTGCGGGCGTGAAGGCCGCGCAGGACGCCGGCGCTGCGGGCCTGATCGCGGGAGGCATCGACGACTCGGACCTCAAGGCGATCCTCGGATACGACCTCGGCGTCGCGATCACGGGTACCGAGCGGATCGGGCTGACCATCGTCATCACCGAGGGATTCGGCGATATCGCCATGGCGGCACGCACGCACGCGCTGCTCGCGTCGTTCGCGGGCCGCGAGGCGAGCGTGAACGGCGCGACGCAGATCCGCGCGGGCGTGATGCGCCCCGAGATCGTCATCGCGCGGAGCGCAGCCGACGCCGCGCCCGCACAGGGCGCGCGACCCGAGGAGGGTGCGCTCGAGATCGGAACGCAGGTGCGGTTGATCCGGGACCCGTACTTCGGGCTCCTCGGATCGGTGTCCGCGCTGCCGAACGAGCCGGCGGTGCTCGAGAGCGGATCGAAGGCGCGTGTGCTCGAGGTCGCCCTCGGCGACGGGCGGCGCGTGACGGTGCCGCGAGCGAATGTGGAGTTGATCGAGACCTGAACGCCGTCGGGCGCGGCGCCATGCGGCGGTCCGCCCGGCGAGACAGCTTGCGGCAGGCGCCGCGGAGTCGTTGATGTCCAAGCCACGACGAGCGAACTTCCCGACACGATGGCCCGATGGCCTGCTCGCGCTCGCCTGCGC
>JBEAQW010000012.1:0-5712 GCA_041163725.1 Planctomycetota bacterium | reverse complement strand
CCCCCCACCGGACGCGAACTGCTCGCCGAGCGCGTGGTCGAGCGATGCGAAGGGTGCCGTGCCGAGCGCGCGCGTGGGAACGATGCGTTCTGTCGGTGTGCGCAGCCGGACTGGCGGCCGTTCTGCACGCGCTGCGTGAAGACCGTGGAGGGCGAGCTCTGTCCGAACTGCCTCGCGGTCGCCGAGGCGAACGGCGCGAAGCTCCGAATCCAGCTCGACGAAGTGCTTGCGCGGTATGGCGGGCTCGCGGGCATCGGCAAGGCCTTCGACGCGGCCCGGTCGCGCGCCGAATCGACCCTGCGCGAGTTCGGGATCGGCAGCGCGGTCTCGCCGCTCCCCGAGTGGGCGCTTCGCCTCTCCGACAAACGGGTGCCGCTGCCGCCGGGCGCGGAGCATTCGCGCGTGAAGATGCAGGCGGTGAATGCGCTGCGGCTCGAGGCCGCATCGGTGGAACTCGCGCTCTCGCGGCTCGGCTACACCGGGCAGCAGGCCGACGACCGCCTCGCGGCCGCGATCGCGACCGGCAGTGCCGCCCTCGCGCACCTCTCGCAATGGGACGGTCTCGCCGCCGGTGCCGAGCATGAGCACGCGCTGCGCGAGTCCGCGGCGATCACGGCGAACGCCGTGACCAACGCCACGCAGCTGATCGACTCGATCCGCCGGCGCGACCTCGGCGCGCTCGTCGAGGCGTCCGTGCGCCGCCAGCGCGCCGTCCGCGATTGCGAAACGGTGCTCGGAATCGCCTGACGGCGGGGCTCGCACGCCGCCCGCCGCGCTTCCGCTCGGATGATCCGATCTGAACGCTGGCGCCCAACCCGCCCCCCGAAGCCCGAACCCAGCGCATGGAGGGGGCGTACGACGCCTCCGCCGGCGTCGACCCCGCCGCACCCGCCGCTCAAGTCAACAGGGAAACGCACTTCTACCGATCTATACTGACCACCATGAGCATGCTCTCCTCCACCAATCCCGTCCTCTCCGACCAGTCCCTCGGCCGCGTTCTCGGACAGATGGGCGCGCGCAGCGACACCGCCTCCGTCCAGGGCGTCATGGCCAAGACGGGCATCTGCACCGTCCTCGCCGTCGGCGCGGGCGCGGTCGGCTACACGCTCGTCACCTCGAATCCGTCGATCCTCTGGATCAGCGCGATCGCCTCGATGGTGATCTCGCTCATCCTCTTCTTCGTGATCTCGTCGAACCCGAAGATCGCGATGATCGGCGCCCCGGTCTACTCGATCACGCAGGGCGTCTTCCTCGGCGCGATCAGCTGCGTGCTCGAGTCGATGCTCACGGCACGCGGCATCACCGTGCCGGGCGGTATCGCGCTGCAGGCGTTCATCATCACGGGCAGCCTGATGGCGACGATGCTGGCGCTGCATACCTTCGGAATCCTGCGCGCGGGGCCGCGGTTCCAGTCGGTCATCATGCTCGTCACGATCGGCCTCGCTGTGTCGATGCTCGTCGCGTTCATCGTGAGCCTGTTCGGCGTGCGCATGCCCTTCCTGGAACTCGGCGCAGCTTTCGGCGGCGGGCAGGCGGCCTGGATCGGCCTCGCGCTCAACGCAGGCATCCTCCTGCTCGCGGCCCTCTGGCTCCTCGTCGACCTGGCGCAGATCGACGAGGCCGTCGCCTCGGGCGCACCGAAGTCGATGGAGTGGCTGCTCGCGTTCGGCCTGATCGTCACGCTCGCGTGGGTCTACCTCGAGGCCGTGAAGCTCGCCTTCCGCATCGCCGCCATGTTCGGTGAGCGGAAGTGATCGACGCCATCCGCACCGCACGATGGGGTGTCGCGGCGATCGCGCTCGCGACCTCGGCAGGCGCCGTCGCGGATGGACCCGTCAAGCTGCTTGCCAGCACCGAAACAACGCTCGAGATCCAGCTCACCACCGCGCCGTCCGCTTCGGACGGCGCGGTTGCCGTTCAGCGCATGCGGTTCAAGAAGCGTGAAGGCGGCACGGGTTGGCGCCTTGAGCCTTCGGACGCGGCGTCGGCCGAGTCCGTCGATCTCGATGGGATCGGCCTTGCCGACGACGCGACCTGCGAGCGGCTCGGCGTCGGCATCGCGAAGACGACCGGCGAATTCGCCATCGCTGTTCCGCTCCATGAGGGTGACGCGGCGGTCTGCGTCATCGAGTCGGGCGCGATCGTCCGGGTGTTCCTCGCCGACGCCTGGTACTTCGATCTGCAGGACGCGGTGGCGGCAGCTCCCTCCACTCCCCCCGCCGTGACCTGCCTGCGCTGGCGCGCCGATCGTCCCGATGGCACTTCGGTCCGCACCGCGATCCTGACGGCGATGGATCCACGGTTCCGACGCGTCTCGGGAAGCAGGCTCGCCGCGCTGTCGTTCACCGCCGGCGGCGATGTGGCGCGCGCGAACACCGATGCTGCACGGGCGGCGCTGCGCTTCGGACAACCCGACGGGACTCCGAACGAGGACCTGCAGTTGCGGCTCTACCGCTGGCTGCTTGCGCGGCTCGCGCCCGCGGGCGCCTCACCCGAGTCCGCTCCGAGCGGACCTGGCACGCCGTGACGCTCGATCGATTCGAGCAGGAAGCGCAGCCCGTCGACGGGCACGGTCTCCGAGAGCCCTTCGAGTGAAGTGCGGGCGAACGCGCCGCTACCTTGTTCCATCGACGCGCTCCGCGCGATCTCCGCGATCGCCTGCGCGACGCGAAGACGCGTCTCGTCGCGTACATCGCACTGGGCCGCGAGCACCGCGAGCGGCGCGGCCCACTGAGCCTCTCCAACGGCAAGCGACAGCGCCGCCGCCGCCAGTAGCCGAGTCTGTTGCGATCGGCTCACGACCGCATCGGTCGCGATCGCGCCGGCTTCCGCGCGCAGCGCGCGTGCGAGTGCGGTCGCCCGCTCCTCGGTGAGCGAGGTCAACATGCCCGATACGAGCAGCTCTCGCAGGGCCAGCGCGAGTTCGGGCTCGCCGTCGAGTTCCTGTCCAAAGATCGACGCGAAGCCATCGCTCGCGGCGGACTCCTGCGAGGCGGACGGATCTCGCGCAGGCTCCCGCATGGCCCACACGACGAGGGCCATCGTCGCCACGAGCAGCACGACCGCCGCGCTAACCTGACGACGACGCCTCGCCGCGTTCCGCGCGCGTCCATCGCGCAGATCGCGCACGAGCCATGCCCGGAGCGCCGAGACGCGCGCGTGATCCCGGGCGAACTGGCGCTCGAGCTCGGGGGCGGGCGCTGCGGCATCGACCTCGGCGCCGTTCGCACGCCCGGCGCGTTCGCCGATGCTCCACGACGCATGGCCGAAATCGACGACGCGGGGGCTGCCGTCCCGCTCGACGAGGATGTTCGCGGGCGACAGATCGCCGTGCGCGATCCCCTTCGCATGGCAGGCGAGGAGTGCGGCTTCGACGCGCGAGATCAGTCGCTCGCACTCGACATGCGATCGCTCGGGATGCAGCGCCTTCCAGATGAAGAGCGGTACCCCATCGATGAGTTCGGTCGCGATCGCGATGCCCGCTGCATCGAGTCCGAGGGTGTCGGCCGCGCGGGCACCGAGCGATGCGCGCGCCAGGCTCGCCGCGTCGAGTACGCGGGCCACGCCCGAATCGGAGATCGCGCGCGCCGCGCCGGCCTCGCGGAGCAGCGCCTCGACCATCGATGGCGCGCACGGCACGATCTTGAGCGCGACTTCGACCGGCGCCCCGCACTGCGACAGCGCGCGATCCGCGGCGCGGTAGACGCTGCCGGAAGCGCCGCGCCCGAGCAGACCGAGCAGTTCGTACCGTCCGGCTCCGTCGTCGAGCGGCGCACCGATCCGAATCGGTGCGCCATCGACCGCGACCTCGGGATCGTCGTCATCGGAGAGCACCGCCACCGCCACACCGCGATCGATCGCCGTCGACCATGCCGGATACCGGCCGCGCCATCCATCCGCGAGTTCGCGGCGGAAACGCGGCGAGGCGTCCAATGCGGCGAGGACGATCCGCTCCGCGGACTCGGCGTGGAGCGCGGGATCGACGGTCGCGCGGTAACGCTCGATGGCGGGGAACTCGCCGTGCCGAGCGATGCAGTCCTCGAGATCGCGCTCGACCGCCGCGGCGAGCGACTCGCCTTCGCGAACCTCGAACGCGGGGAGTTCGGGTTCGCTCCACGGACCGATCGCGGAAGTTGGAGGCGGCCCCGGCATCGCGCGGACTATATAGTCGGCCCGCGGAGAATCGAGCGGATCCCCGCCGACCTTCGCGTGCAGCGAGTCCACGCCATGCAGGACCAGACGCCGCCAACCCCGCCGACCGCACTCGCGGAGCTCCTCGCTGAAATCGCGCCGACACTGCGCGCACGCATCCGTTCGCGCAAGTCACGCCGGCGCGCGGCGTTCTCGACGAGCGACATCTACGCGACGGTCGTACGCCGCACGCTCGACATCGGGGAGCGCGGCGGAGTGCGCGCCGCGGAAGGCGCGGCCCCCGATGAAGTGCGTGATTCCCCGCGTTTCTGGGCGCTTCTGCACACGCTGATCGACCGCGCCATGTGGCGGAAGGACCGAACCGAGCGGCGCAGCGCGCAGGCACGCGAGGCGCAAGGCCGACTTCCACGCCCCGAGGGCGACACCCTCTCACCCGAGACGCGCGCGGTCGATGCCGAACTGCGCGAACGGCTTCAACGACTGCTGGCCACACTCGGCGAATCCGACCAGCTCCTGCTGCGCCTGCGCCTGCAGGGTCAACCGTGGGAAGCGGTCGCTTCCGCGACGGGCCAGTCGGCCGCCGTATGCCGGCAGCGCTGGCATCGCCTGATGGAACGCATCGGGCAGGCGCTCGGTCAGGATTGATCCGCACCGACCGACCCACACGGGGCCGATCCAAACAGGGCCAACCCGCTCCGAAAGGCCGAGCCCGGCGGATCGCTCCCCGCCGGCCCGCATGGCGCCTGGCGCGCTCCACTTCCCGCATGCCGGCGCACGCGCGACGAATTCGAACCAATTCGCGTGCACGCCGTCACATCGCGCGGCCCCGGGACACCAGAGCGTTGATCGCGGACTTTCCGCGACCCGCTGCGCGGAGGAAAGATCGGCCCTCCTGCGCAGTGGTTTCCTCATCCGATCCGGACCGCGGCTGGTCCGGAATGGAACACCACCATGTCTGGAATGACTGACAGCACTGGGAAGAGAGGGCGCACGGCAAGTTCCGCCCGCATCGCCTTCACCTGCGCCATCACCGGCGCCATCGTCTTTCTCAACTCAATTGGCCTGCTGCCATCGCGTGCACTCGCGGCGGACGACCTCCCGGGCCAGGTGCCCCCGAGTCTCGCCCGGCAGCATTCCGACGAGTTCGCACTTCGCGTCGAGGAGCTCGTCGCCGACGGCACTCCGCGCACGGCTGCGGAGGAGCTCGCTCGCGGTGAACTGCTCGCCGAAGGCTCGACCGAGTGCCTTGCGTACACCTTCTGCCTGATCTGGTGCGAAGGCGGCTCGCTGCGCCGCGCCTACAAGCGCATCGACTCGAACTGCATCGACGACATCGCGACCACGCAGGGCTGCACGCCACTCACCTGCCCGCCTGGCTGGGCGCCGCCGGCTCCGTGCCCGCTCCCGACCTGCACGGCACCGCAGGTTCCGATGTGGGACACGATCGTCGACCCGAACTGCGCTGGACTTCCGACCAGCGTGAGCTGCGTGTGGATGCACCCGACCTCGACCACGCCGGCCTGGGGCCCCTGCCCGGGAGTCCTGAAGTGCGACTGCTTC
>JBEAQW010000011.1:0-11100 GCA_041163725.1 Planctomycetota bacterium | reverse complement strand
GCCCACATCTCGTAGCCCTTCGGCGTGAGGTGGAGGAAGTCGGGCATGATGTCCTTCGAGATCGAGCCGTCGGCATTCAGGAAGCCGTCGCCGATCGCGTGGATCGCGAAGCGGTCGCCCGCCTGCGCGGCCACCCATGCGCGCATGGCCTGGTTGATCTGGCAGATGTCCCCGCGCATCGCGTTGAAGCGCTCGCCGCGCGGGAACACCTCGAGGATGTGGATCCGCGCGTCCTTGCACTGATCGGCGAGCATCGTCGCGACCGCCTGGATTCCCGCGAGGGTCTCCTGCGCGTTGCTCGTGCCGTGTCCGAGGTTGTTCGTTCCGATCAGCAGCACGACATGCTTGGCGCCGAGACGCGTGAGCGGAGCCTGCTCGAGCCTCCAGAGCACATTCTCGGTGCGATCGCCCGAGTTCCCGAGGTTGAGCGCGCCGAGCGGAGCGATGTGCTTCGTCCATGCCTGACGGCCCGGATCCTCCCACGACTGCGTTATCGAGTCGCCGACGAAGAGGACATTGGCCTGGTCCGACTCGCGCGCACGGCGCAGGAGCTCATCCTGGCGCTTGATCGCCCACTCGTCGGTCCGCGGAGCTGGAACGAGCGACGACGGCTTCGTTCCTTCCTGCTGGCCCGAGAGCGTGGCGCCCCCGCACGCGAAGGCGATGAGGGCGAGCACGATGGCGACGGGGAGCGTGGTTGGGAGATTCATGCGCACAGCATAAAAGCACCGCGCCCGCGTGGGTCGCACGCGGGCGCGGAGAATCGGTCAGGAAACGGATCGCCTTACTGGCAGGCGCCCCAGGATCCGAGGAGGGCCGCAAGGTCGGCGCCGTCAACGGCGCCGTTCCCATCGATGTCGGCGGGGCAGATGCCGCAGATACCCCAGGATCCGAGCATCGTGGCGAGGTCCGCACCGTCCACTGCGCCGTTGTTGTCGAGGTCCGCCGGGCAGGCGGGCGCGACTGGCTCGCAGAGGAAGGTCACGGTGCCCGTGCCGCCCACATTCGACTTGCTGCCGACCCGGACGTAGTACACCTGGTTCTGCGTCACGGGGAAGGTCACGGTGCTCGTGAGGTTCGCGCAACCTGCGCCGTTGTCGTTGCAGGCGTAGACCGGGGTGTCGAGGCCCGGGCAGAACGCGATGTCGGTGTACACCACGATGCGGGTGTCGAAGTTCGCCGTACCGCAGGTCGTGATGGTCGCGTTACCCGTGCACTGCGGCAGGAAGAGCCACCACGCGTCCTTGTTGATCGCGGTGCCGGCGCCATCGGTGCAGCTTGGGGCGACATCGGGCGAGCTGTTGGTCGCGCCGATGGTGTCGAGCGGCATGGTGCCCGCGAGCACCGGGGTCGCCGTGGTGCACTCGTCGTTCGCCGGCGGCGGGGGCGGCGGCGTCGTGACGGTGTACGACATCGTGTAGTTGTTGCGCGTATCCGATCCGAGGAACACGCGCATCAGGATCGTGTCGAAGCCCGTGTTGTTGGTGTAGGTGAACACCTCGTTGTTGGTGTTCGCGAGGCGCGCGAGGGCGACGGGTCCGCCGCACGAGCCGTAGAGCTCGACATCGACATCGCCGTTGTTGTGCGTGAAGGTCATGTTCACGCTCATCGAGCTGCCGTTCGGCAGTGCGATCGAGTACCAGTCCTCGTCGACGCGCTTCACGACGAGGTTGCTGTAGGTCGTGCTCGGATTGATCGAGCGTGCTGCGGAGCAGGAGTCGTTCGGCTCGAGCGTGTCGTCGGAACCAGCCGCGAGGTGGGTGGCGAATCCGCCCGAGTTCACCGCGACATCCCAGCGGCCGTAGCCGTCGTCGGCGGCGGTGTTCGCGCAGGAGCTGCCGCCGCAGGTCAGCACGCCGTACATGCGCTTGTCGCTGTCGCGGTAGATCGCGCTACCCGAGGAACCCGGCTCGGTGATGCCGTTGTTCCACGAGACGGAGCTCCAGTTCGTCTGCGGGTTGCCGCAGGGGAACGCGCTCGAGTTCTTCACGCCGAACGAGATCGCCTGCGGAGCGCCGCCCGGGTGGTGGAGGCAGGTGGAGAGCGTGTTGACGCCGGCCGAGGATCCCAGCCAGCCGACCCAGCCGACGGTGGTCGGCAGCGTCGGGCGGATCATCAGAAGCGTGCAATCACTCGCGAGCTGGGTCGCGACGAGATCGGAGCCGGTGATGGTCGTGCCGGCGCTCGTCGCGCCACCGCAGGTGTTCCCGCGGTAGAAGAAGTTGAACTGGCAGGAGTTCGCGAGCCCCTGCGTATCGATGCAGTGGTTCGCGGTCGAGATGTACGGGGTCTCATCGGCGGCGGTGGTCGCCGTTAGCTGGCCCGAGCAGAGGAAGCCGCTGAAGATCAGGCGGACGGTGGCGTTCGACTCATTGCTCCAGGCCGAGTAGCACGCGGGCTGGTTGTGGCAGTTGCCGGCGATGCCGCCGTCACCCACGTTCTCGAACGAGCCCGCGTAGATATCGCGGTAGCCGTGGTAGTAGTCGACCGAGGTGAACGGAAGTCCGCGGACCTTCGATCCCTCGGGCACGAACCACTCGATCAGCGTGCGGTGCGAGGGCATGCAGAGGCTCCACGCCGTCCCGTTGCCGAACTCGCCGACGCCCTCGATCGGTCCGACGGTCGAGTCCACCATGCCCGGCGTCGAGAGCCGAAGCTGCTGACCTTCCGGCAGATCGATGCCTCCGAACTGGAGGCTCGCGTTCACGGCGTTGACCGAGGAGATCTCGAGCCGCCAGAGCATGCCGCCCGGGACGGGGATCCACTCGCCGTCGTCCTCGCTGATGTTCGCCATGATCGGCACGGCGAAGCGCAACGGCTTCGGACCGTTGCCGTGTCCCTCGACCTCGTCCTGCGCGAGGTAGAACTCATGGTCCTCCGCAGGCAGCAGGAACACGGGCGCGGGGATCGCGTCGATGCCGAAGTCGAACGAGAACGACTGCGTGCGCGCCTGCTCGTCCCAAGGCAGACCATGGAGGGCGTGCCCATCGGCGCCGATCGTGACGACTTCGCCACTCAGCTTCGGGGGGGCGTTCTTACCAGCGTCGGCAAGTGCAAGCGTGCTCGGAAGCAGCAGCACCGTGGCGGCGAGCATCATCGGTCGCATTCAATTCTCCTTGCAGGTCGTCTCAGTCAGCAGTCGGGCTATGCGGAATCCAGACCCACTCCACCGCCCCATGGCGGATGAAATGGAAAGCCGCAGCGCGGCCCTCGCTGCTTACGGGAACTTACCCCGTGCGGGACGCAACGCAATCCGGAATGCGGAAAAGAAACAGGACCCCGGCATCGCCGGGGTCCTGAAATCAGGCAGGGTCGGAGCGGGCGTGGACGAAGGTCCGTCAGGCCGCTCGCGGCAATCGGCAGGCGTCAGACGCCAGCGGCCATCTTCTCGGCCTTCGCGCGCGCATCCGCGAGCGTGCCGACATACATGAAGGCGCTCTCGGGGAGGTCGTCGCCCTCGCCGTTGCAGATACGCTCGAAGCTGTCGATCGTCTCCTCGAGCGGGCAGGTGACGCCGGGCAGACCGGTGAACACCTCGCCGACGTAGAACGGCTGCGAGAGGAAGCGCTCGATCTTGCGCGCGCGCGACACGGTGAGCTTGTCCTCTTCGCTCAGCTCGTCGACGCCGAGGATGGCGATGATGTCCTGGAGATCCTTGTAGCGCTGCAGGATGTTCTGCACGCGGCGCGAGCACTTGTAGTGGCGCTCGCCGAGGACCTGCGGGTCGAGGATGCGCGAGGTCGAAGCCAGCGGATCGACGGCCGGGTAGATGCCCTTCTCGGCGATCTTGCGCTCGAGCACGATGAACGCGTCGAGGTGGCTGAAGGTCGTCGCCGGCGCCGGGTCGGTGAGGTCGTCTGCGGGCACATAGATCGCCTGCACCGAGGTGATGGCGCCCTGGCGGGTCGAGGTGATGCGCTCCTGGAGCGCGCCCATCTCGGTCGCGAGGTTCGGCTGGTAGCCGACGGCGCTCGGCATGCGGCCGAGGAGCGCGGACACCTCGGAACCGGCCTGCGTGAAGCGGAACACGTTGTCGACGAAGAGCAGGGTCTCCTTGCCCGAAGCGTCGCGGAACTCCTCCGCCATGGTGAGCGCCGAGAGGGCGACGCGCAGACGCGCGCCTGGCGGCTCGTTCATCTGGCCGAAGACCATCGCCACCTTGTCGAGGACGTGCATCTTCTTGCCGCTCGCGTCGGTGTACTCGGCCTCCTGCATTTCAAGCCAGAGGTCGTTGCCCTCGCGGGTGCGCTCGCCGACGCCGGCGAACACCGAGTAGCCACCGAAGTTACGGGCGACGCGCGCGATCATCTCCTGGATGACGACGGTCTTGCCGACGCCTGCACCGCCGAAGAGGCCGATCTTGCCACCACGCACGAACGGGCAGAGCAGGTCGATGACCTTGATGCCGGTCTGGAGGATCTCGGTCTTCGGGTTGAGGTCGACGAACTCGGGCGGCTCCCGGTGGATGGGAGAGGTCTTCGCTGCGTTCACGGCGCCGCGCTGGTCGACGGGCTGGCCGAGCAGGTTGAAGACGCGTCCGAGGACGCCCTCGCCGACGGGCACGCGCACCGGCGCGCCGGTGTCGACGCACGCGTCGCCACGCTTCACGCCGTCGGTCGACGCGAGCGCGACGCAGCGGACCTGTCCGCCGCCGAGGTGCTTCGCGACCTCACCGACGAGGGTCGACTTCTCGCCCCTCGCCTCGAAGTTCACGTGGACGGCGTTGTAGATCTCGGGCAGATCCGACTCGGGGAACTGCGCGTCGAAGGTCGATCCGATGACCTGAATGACGGTGCCAGTACTGGCCATGTGGGCTCCAACTTGACGGTGGAAAGATACGGACGCACCTGCCGCGAGCGAGCGCTCGGGGCTTGTGACGAATTTCACAGGAGGGGAGAAGATATCCGCACGGGGCGAGTCGTGCAAAGGGGTGCGTGGTGTGGGGCTGCCGCTCTCGCGGGACGGCGATCCGTCGCCGGGACGCCACGGATGGGCGTGCGGAGGGGCCGCTTTCCCGGGGCCCGGAGATCAGGCCTTCGTGTCGAGTACGCGCCCAACCTGTACTGCGGTCGCGACTTCCATACGGTCGGCGGCGCGCGTGTACATCTGGAGGTTGCCGGAGTGGGCGGTCCGCGACGGCGTGGGGGCGTCAAATCCCCGTCGTCCGTCGATCGGTGCATCCACGCGGGCCGCGACCAGGCGGTCGGCGCCGGATCGGGCGTCGGCCGGCGGTCGGGGGGCGTCGACCGGGGGGGGCGGAGCGATGGGCTTGGCCTTGATGCCGTAGGCGGCTGCAGCCGCGGAGGCGGCCGCTGCGGTTCGGAACGGGATGGGGCGGAGCGAGTCCATTCGCGAGGACGACTATACCGAGCCGGACGGTTCGCGCTCGCGCGCAAGTGGGGGTGCCCGAAAGTGCGGCAGGTTGTTCGGCATGAATTGCCCGAGCGCTTCAGTTCTCAGACGGCGGTCATGCGTCGCTGAGCACATCGACCCGGCGATCGAGTTCGGTCCGCTCGAGATCGGAGCGGATCGCCTCCCACCGGTCGGCGTCGGGAGCGGATTCGACCAGGGCACCGATGACATCGCGTGCGAGCGCGATGGTCGGACGCTCCTCCTCGGGGACCTTCTCGAGCAGTGAATCGAGGCGATCGACGAGCTCGTCGTATCGAGCCACCTCGCGAAGCTGGATGAACTCGCTCGATCGCTCGAAGTCGTCGCGACGGATGTGATGCAGGATGACGCCGGTCGAGTAGAGCAGCTGGCGCTCGTCCGGGTCGAGCGCCACGAGTCGGGCGCCGCCTGCGCCGTCTTCTGCCGAGGCACTGTCTCCGGCGCGCACGATCCAACCGGCGACGAACGCAAACGCGAGGAGCGCTGCGACCGAGAGTCCGCGGAGCCATCCCGCGACGGGGCGACGGCTGAAACCGGCGTTCGCGGATGCTTGCGCGCCGATCGCCGCGAGGACGCCCGCATGCATCGCGTCGGTGTCGACCGGCGCATCGGCGAGATCGGACGCGAACTTCTCGCGCAGCGATTCATCGAGTCGCTCGGCGCGCTCGACGAGCCCACGGCATCCGCCGCAGCCGAGGATGTGGGCGTCGAACGCGAGGCGCTCGCGCGTCTCGAGCTCGCCGTCGAGGTAGGCGGAAAGCGCGGCCTTCGCCATGTCGCAGCCGAAGGCGCCGACGCGGTGCTCCGCCTCGGCGCCGTTGCTCGGGTGATTGTGGTTGCCTTCGCTCATCGGTGGTTCCTTCCGACCTCACCGCGACGCGTCGCGGTAGCGGTTGATATTGAAATCGCTCGGTCGATCGACGGCGTCGCCGGCCTCGCCCTCGAGTTCGCCGAGCAGTGCGAGACGCGCGCGGTTCAGTCTGCTCATCACGGTTCCGACCGGTACACCGAGGTGCTCGGCGATGGCCTCGTAGGAGAGACCCTCGTTCACGCGCAGCATGATGATCGCCCGCTTCTCGGGGTCGAGACGGTCGAGCGCGGAGGAGATGCGGTCGAGTTCCTCCCGTCGCGCGGTGGCCTCGCCCGGGCGCTCCGCGCGGACATCGCGCGCCGAGCCGGATTCGTCGATCAGAGTCCAGGTGTGACGCTTGCGGCGGATCGCGGAGATCGAGAGGTTCGTCACGGTGGTCCGCATCCAGCTCGCGATCGCAGGTTCGCCGGCGTCGGGAGGCGACTTCCAGAGGCGCACCCAGCCTTCCTGCACGAGTTCCTCCGCGCGATGGCGGTCGTGGCAGATCGCATACGCGACCTGGACGAGCGACGGCGTGAGTCGCTCGATCCAGTGCTTCAGTGCGCGTTCCGAGATGGGCTTGCCCATGGAGGGACTCCTGTGTCGCGGGACCGTCCCGGCCAGCATCCGGGGCGGCGGAGCGACGGGGGCTGCGCCCGGACTATTCCGTCGCGCGGGCGAAATCCCGCATCACGCCGCCGGACTACGCCCGAAGAACTTCGCGCGCTCCTCGAGAGGTCGGCTGCGGTCGTCCAGATCAGGGTCGAGGTCGATGGTCTGGGGGACCTCGGTGGTGGCCTGGAAGGGGTTCTCCTCGGGGCCCAGCAGGGGCAGCGCGGCGGGCAGTTCGTTGCTCCACCAGATGTTCGGGCCAAGCCGGAGGCCGTCGGTCGCGGCGCCCTCGATGACCGAGGTGAACTCCTTCAGCCTGCCGGGAGTCCACGCGACGATGTTGTCGTGGAAGCGCACGCCTGCGGCGGGGACTTCCTTCGGCACGCGCACGAGTCTGAACACCGACTCGGTGGGGTCGACGATCGTCGAGTTCCCGATGTTCACGAGCGCGCAACTGCCGAACTCGAACGCGCGTGGCGCCGAGTGGATGAGAAGCTGCGTGAATGCAGCGTTCTCGACGCGTGCCGCCTGCGAGGGCGCATCGTCGTCGCGCTGTTCGACGGCGTCGGTCGCCGCTGCGGGGCTCGTCGCCGGGGGTGTCGCGCCTTCCTGTGTTGGGGTCGCGGCGCCTTCATCCGTCGGCTGGGGGCCGCGCACCGGCTCGGGAAGTCGGATCGGCGCGGTTGGCTCGCCTCGGACCGGAGCATCCTTCACGCCGATTGAAACGGCGGTCTGCATGCGCCCGGCGATCCACGCATCGTTGAACTCGACATCGGTGGTTCGGCCGAGCAGGAGGATGCCGAAGGTGCACTCCTTCTGCGCGCGCATCTGCAGGCGCTCGGCGCGCACGCCGCGCGCGTTCTCGAGATGCACCGCACTGCCACGGCACTCGTCGAAGCGGCTTCGCTGGATCTCGACATCCGCCGCGCCCGAAACGAGCACGCCCGCCTGCTCGGCGAGGCCGGCGACGCCGACCACGAGAGAGTCGTGCACCGCGATGCCCTCGCAGCGCCCTGGAGCCGAACCCTCGATCACGATTCCCGCGCGTCGCGCGTTGCGGACGAGGACGCGCTCGACGCGTACATGCCGACAGTCGACGAGCTTCAGGCCCTCGCGGTCGGGTGCGATCTCCGCCAGCTTGCTGCGGGCCCACGAACGGATGACGATGGGCTGCTCGCGTGTTCCCTCGAGACCGCTCAGGATGGCCGGGCGATGAACGCCCTCGAGGAGCACGATCTCGTCGCCCGCAACGAGCTTGTCCGCAAGCGCCTCCCACGAGTCGCCCGCCTTGACCTCGTAGGTCTCGGCGTGCGCAAGTGCCGTGCCTCCGCCGATGATGGACACGGAGGCGAGCGCGTAGATCCATGCTCGGCGCGCCGTCGGAAGCGGGGTTCGGTCGGAAGTCTGCTGCATGTGCCGGGATTCGTAGGCTCGATCTCGCGCGGGCGGTGATCGTGGGACTCAGGAAGTCGAAGGTCCGCCGTGTGCGGGGCAACCGAGGCGGATGACCTTCGTTCCGGCGGTGAGCTGAACGCCGCCTGGCTCGACGGACGCGGGTCGGAGGATCGTGTCACCGGCCGCTGCGTGCAGCACGCCGGAGGTGGTGCGCCACTCCGAGGCGCCCGCGATCACCATCCAGACCTCGGGCGTGGGTGAGGGGGCGAGTGGAAGCAGGGTGCCGGCGGGTGAAGTGACCTCGATCGCATCGACGGTGAACACTGCGGCGCGGCACAGCGTGCGCACGAGATGGTCGCCATGATCGACGGCCGGAGCCTGTCCACTTCGCACGAATCCGGCGACCCCCTCGAACTGCTCCCTCCCGAACTTGAGGCACTCGAATGCCTCCTCGAGGTGAAGCGGACGCTTCGGGTCGTTGCGGTTCCAGTCCCACACGCGGAAGGTCGTATCGCTCGGCGTCTGCACTTCCGCCGCGAGGATGCCTCCGCCGAGTGCGTGGCAGACGCCGCTCGGCAGGTAGACGCAGTCGCCCGGCTCGACCTCGTAGACCTCGATGTGATCCAGCGCGCGGCCCGAACGGATGGCGTCCTCGAACGCGGCGCGAGTCGTCGCCGGGTTGATCCCGCGGTACACGCGCGCACCCGGTTCGCAGGCGACCACGATCCAGGCCTCGGTCTTCAGATGTGCGTCGTGATGACGGGCGACGAATCTCTCGTCGGGGTGGACCTGCAGCGAGAGGTTCTCCGACGCGTCGAGGTACTTGACGAGGAGGGGGAAGGCGCCGTCGGGCGCAGGCACCGCTTCGCCCAGCAGATCCTCTCGATGCGCCATGCGTAACTCGCGCAGCGTTCGTCCTGCGAACGGACCTTCCGCGACAATGGACAGGCCGTCGGGGATCGAGTCCGGGAGATCCGCGATCTCCCAGGTCTCGCCGATCGTCTGGCCGCCGAGGCCGGGCTTGTTCCAGCGGGCGAGTCGATCCGCGCCCCAGGCGCGGGCCTTCGCAAGCGGAACGAATCGCAGCGGGGGCAGCATGATCGGCCGCCGTCAGATGGCCATGCCCGTGATCTTCGCCTCGAACACGAGCTTTCCGTTCACATGGCCCTGCACCGCCGAGATGAAGCGGCGCTGGTTCGACTCGAGTTCGTGGGCGAGGATGACGAAGGTGTCGCCGGGGACCACCTGCCCGCGGAAACTCGCGTCGTCGCACCGCAGGAAACCGAGGAAACCGACCTGCTTGTAGCGATGACGGAACATCCAGCTCGCGCACTGGGCGCTCGCCTCGATCATCAGCACGCCCGGATAGAGCGGGCGTCCCTTGATGTGATGCTCGCACCAGAACTCGTCCGACCGGACATTCTTGATGCCGAGGCTCTGCGTGTAGTCGGCATTGGCCCAGACGATCCGATCGCACTGGCGCATCGGGCCGGTCTGGGGAAGAAACTCGTCGAGACCCGCGCTATCGCAGATCGTCCGTGAGAGATCGATGCCCGAGTAGTCGAAGAGAGGAGCGCTGGCCACGGGCGAAGTGGGGGGTTAGGCCCCGCCGCCCTCCGTGTCGCGCATCTCGAGGACACGCGCGCGGATCTGCTGCGCGACATCCTTGACATCCTGCATCGACTTGCGGACGCGGGTACCGGCGGCCTTGTTGCCACCAGCGGCCTTCTTCATGTCGTCCTCGACCTCGCGGACCAGGCGGCAAAGGGTTTCGTAGAGATCCATTTCGTACCTCCATGCAGTTGCGGTTTCTTGCCCACGGCCCGTGCCGCAGGTCCGATCACTTTTCAACCCGTGACTTCTAGGGTAGCGAGATTGGGGCGCGAAGTGTCTTGACCACGCCGAGGACCGCGCGGAATTGCGGGTGCGCGGCGTCCTCCAGGAGCTCGTAGGCGGCTCCGAGGACCCCCGAGGGGGTCGCGCCGGCCCGCTCCATCCGGCGGAAGGCGGGGGCGATCTGGTCCGGGCGCCCCGCCGAGATCGCGTCGGTCAGCAGGAACGGCTGTCGGCCGGTCGCGAGCAGGTCGAGCACCGTCTGCTGGACGCAGACATGCGCCTCGACGCCGCAGATCAGGATGTCGTCGCACCGGCGTGCGGCGAGGAACGCGTCCACCTCGGGGACGAGGGCGCTGAATCGGGTCTTCTCGATGGTGGTCGCGTGGCCCGCGGCGGCCTCGGCGATCGCGGGCGCGCTGTGGCCGAGTCCCTTCGTGTACTGCTCGGTCACGATGGCGGGAATCCCGAGCGCCTTCGCCAGTTCGAGCGCGGCCGCGCAGTTGGCGACCACGCGCTCGGCGTCGAAGATGGTTGGAAGAAGGCGCTCCTGCACATCGATGACGAGGAGCGCGGTGCGCGAGGGATGCAGGCGTGGGATCGGCATCGGAGTGGCATGAAACTGGAGACAGCGGGGCGATGTCCCCGCGAGCTCCGCGAGGACATGCTGAACATAGCGGAAATCCCCGAGGGGGAACGCGCGATGCGCAGAAGGGCGGCGGAGCTCGCTCCGCGCGGTTGATTCAAACTTCGCAGTGATCGCGGACGAGCTGGGCGAGTGCGCGGGCATCCCGAGGTCGGTCGGGCTTCGGCGCGCAGGCAAGGAGGATCACGCCGTCGACGCGCTCGAGCGCGATGCGCAGGGCATCGACGCTGCGTTCGCGTCGGCGTCTTGCGATCTCGGCGGCGGCCTGCGGCGCGCGCGACTCAAGTTCCGCAAGCGCCTCGGCGGAGGTGCAGGGAGGGGGCGGCGGTGCACGGCGGCGGCGAGCGCTTGAGGACTCCGGATGCCCTGGTTT
>JBEAQW010000010.1:0-10974 GCA_041163725.1 Planctomycetota bacterium | reverse complement strand
CCGATCGGCGACATGGTCGCCACCATCCAGGCGTCGAACCTCGGCACCATCCGCGTCATCACCAACGCGAGCGACCCGCTGATCCTCAACACCCTCGCCGAGGAGAAGCTCGACTTCCTCGCCGGCGTGACCGAGCACGAGGCGGCGCTTCTCAAGATCTACGGCCGTCTGCGTCCGGGCAATCCCCCGCAGATCGACAAGGCGCGCGCGCTCTTCCAGGAGAAGTTCTTCGACGAGAACCGCTACCGCCTGGGTCGCGTGGGCCGCTTCCGCATCAACCGCAAGTTCGAGCACAACCCCTCGTACTGCATCGATGGCAAGGTCGGCCAGATTCCCGACGAGAAGGTCCAGCACATCCGTGCAGAGGACTTCCTCTCGGTCATCCAGTACATCCTCGACCTCCGCGCGAAGCGCAACAAGGCGCATGTCGACGACATCGACCATCTCGGCAACCGCCGCCTGCGCACGCTCGACGAACTCGCGACCGAGGAGATGCGCAAGGGCTTCCTCAAGCTCCGCCGCACCGTCCAGGAGCGCATGTCGACCCGCGAGCCGGGCGACCTCGCCAAGATCGCGGACCTCGTGAACTCGAAGTCGATCTCGAGCGCGATCGAGTTCTTCTTCGGCCGCAGCGAGCTCTCGCAGGTGGTCGACCAGACGAACCCGCTGTCGATGCTCGTGCACGAGCGCCGTCTCTCGGCGCTCGGACCGGGCGGCCTCAACCGCAAGCGCGCGGGCTTCGAGGTGCGCGACGTGCACATCTCGCACTACGGCCGCATCTGCCCCATCGAGACGCCTGAAGGCACGAACATCGGCCTCATTGCGTCGCTCGGCATCTACTCCGAGATCGACGACTACGGCTTCCTCCAGACCCCCTACCGCAAGGTCAAGGGCGGCAAGGTGACCGGCGACTTCCAGCTGCTCCGCGCCGACGAGGAACTGAAGCGCGTGCTCGCGACCTCGGACGTCCTCAAGGGCGGCAGCAAGCAGCTCGAGGGCATCGTGCTCGCGCGCATCGACGGCGATCTCGCCGAGGTCCCCGCGGCCGAGGTCGAGTATGTCGATGTCAGCCCGAAGCAGATCGTCGGCGTCTCCGCGTCGCTGATCCCCTTCCTCGAGCATGACGACGCCAACCGCGCGCTCATGGGTTCGAACATGCAGCGGCAGGCCGTGCCGCTCGTCAAGACCGACCCCGCGTGCGTCGCCACGGGCATGGAGAAGGCCGTCGGCAACCACTCCGGCATGATCGTCACCGCCGCCCGCGGCGGAACGGTCACCTTCGTCGACAGCGAGCGCGTCATCATCGACAACGCCGACGAGTATGTCCTCCGCAAGTTCGTCGGACTGAACGAGCGCACCTGCCAGAACCAGAAGCCGGTGGTCCGCCCCGGCGACAAGGTGCAGGCCGGCCAGATCATCGCCGACGGCGCAAGCACGCGCCAGGGCGAGCTCTCGATCGGCAAGAACGTGCTCGTCGCGTTCAACACCTTCGACGGCTACAACTTCGAGGACGCCATCGTCATCAACCAGCGTCTCCTCAAGGACGACACCTTCACCTCGATCCACATCGAGAGCTTCGAGGTCGAGATCCGCGAGACGAAGCTCGGTCGCGAGGAGTTCACGCGCGACATCCCGAACGTCAGCGAGCGCATGCTCCGCAACCTCGATGAGAACGGCGTGATCGCCATCGGCGCGCGCGTCGGCCCCGGCGACATCCTCGTCGGCAAGGTCTCGCCGAAGTCGAAGAGCGAGCTGAGCCCCGAGGAGAAGCTGCTCCACGCGATCTTCGGTCGCGCGGGCGAGGATGTGAAGAACGACTCACTCGAGGTGCCGGCCGGCACCGAGGGCGTCGTGATCGGTGCCAAGCGGTTCAGCCGCCGCATGCACCTCAACGACGACCAGAAGAAGCAGCTCAAGAAGGACCAGGCCGACTACGAGGCCATGATGGACGGCAAGCGCATCGACCTCTTCAAGAAGATGGTCGGTGAGATCAACCGTCTGCTCGGCGCCGAGATGGTCGACCCCTCGACCCGCCAGAAGGTCGGCGCGAGCGACATCCCCGAGGTCATCATCGAGCAGATCGAGAACTTCAGCGAGAAGTGGATGAAGGGCTCGGCCGAGGCGCGTGAGCAGGCCAAGGTCGTGTTCGGCCAGTTCTGGCCGCGTATCCAGGCGCTCGATGCGGAGAAGAACCGCAAGCTCGACCACATGAAGCGCGGCGACGAGCTCGCCTCGGGCGTGCTCGAGATGGTGAAGGTCTACCTCGCCACGAAGCGCCAGCTCTCGGTCGGCGACAAGATGGCAGGCCGTCACGGCAACAAGGGCGTCATCGCCCGCATCGTGCCCGAGGAGGACATGCCGTTCATGGAGGACGGCACCCCCGTCGATGTGCTCCTGAACCCGCTCGGCGTGCCGAGCCGCATGAATGTCGGCCAGATCCTCGAGGTGCACCTCGGCTGGGCGGCGCAGGTGCTCGGATTCCAGGCGGTCACGCCGGTGTTCGACGGGGCGCACGAGAGCGAGATCTTCACCGCCCTCGACGAGGCCAACCGCCATGTCGAGAAGCGGCTCGCGGACTTCGAGGCGACGGGCAAGGATCCGGGGCATCCCCGCGAGCTCCTCGCGCGCATGCCGTCGAACTGCAAGATCCAGCTGTACGACGGCCGCACCGGCGAGCCGTTCCACCAGCGGACCACCGTCGGCTTCATGTACATCCTCAAGCTGCACCACCTCGTCGACGACAAGATCCACGCGCGTTCGACCGGCCCCTACAGCCTCATCACCCAGCAGCCCCTCGGCGGCAAGGCCCGCACCGGCGGCCAGCGCTTCGGCGAGATGGAAGTGTGGGCGCTCGAGGCGTACGGCGCGGCGTTCGTGCTGCAGGAGCTCCTCACCGTCAAGAGCGACGATGTCGAGGGCCGCACGAAGATCTACGACTCGATGGTCAAGGGCACGAACACCCTCCAGGCGGGCATGCCCGTGGTGTTCGATGTGCTCTGCCACGAGATCAAGGGTCTCGGCATGAACATCCAGCTCGAGAAGGAAACGACCGAGGCGAACATCCTGCTGTGACGGCCGACGGCCGTCACTGCTGATCCGCCCCGTTCCGACAGACACTGAGATTCGAAATCCCCCCGCCTGCGCGGGTCCAACCGGAAGGCAACTGCGATGTCCGAAAGCGTCTACGACCGCGTGAACGACTACGGCTCCGTCAAGATCACCCTTGCGAGCCCGAACGACATCCGAAGCTGGAGCTTCGGCGAGGTCAAGAAGCCCGAGACCATCAACTACCGCACCTACCGTCCCGAGCGCGACGGTCTCTTCTGCGAGCGCATCTTCGGTCCTGAGAAGGACTACGAGTGCGCCTGCGGCAAGTACAAGGGTACGAAGTACAAGGGCATCATCTGCGACCGCTGCGGCGTCAAGGTGACGCACAGCCGCGTGCGCCGCAAGCGCATGGGCCACATCAACCTGGCCGCGCCGATCGTGCACATCTGGTTCTTCAAGGCGATGCCGTCGCGACTGGGCAACCTGCTCGCGATGAAGACCTCGGATCTCGAGAAGATCATCTACTTCCAGGACTACGTGGTCACCGACCCGGGCCAGACCGAGCTCGAGCACAAGCAGGTCCTCACCGAGGACGAGTACCGCCAGGCCGTCGACAAGTACGGCACCGCGACCTTCACCGCGATGATGGGCGCCGAGGCGATCCGCGAGCTGCTCCAGCAGCTCGACCTCGAGAGCCTCGCCAAGGAGATCCGCGAGGATCTCGGCAACACCAAGTCGAAGCAGCGCCAGAAGGACCTCTCCAAGCGCCTCAAGATCGTCGAGCAGATCAAGGGCTCGCAGAACGAGCCCAAGTGGATGGTGCTCGATGTGATCCCGGTGATCCCGCCGGATCTCCGCCCGCTGGTGCTCCTCGAGAGCGGCAACTTCGCGACGAGCGATCTCAACGACCTGTACCGCCGCATCATCAACCGCAACAACCGCCTCAAGAAGCTCATGGACCTCAATGCGCCCGAGGTCATCGTGCGCAACGAGAAGCGCATGCTGCAGCAGGCGGTCGATGCGTTGTTCGACAACGGCCGCTGCCGCCGCCCGGTGCTCGGCTCGTCGAACCGTCCGCTCAAGTCGATCACCGACATGATCAAGGGCAAGCAGGGTCGCTTCCGCGAGAACCTGCTCGGCAAGCGCGTCGACTACTCGGCGCGTTCGGTCATCGTCGTCGGTCCCGAACTCAAGATCTGGCAGTGCGGCCTTCCGAAGAAGATCGCGCTCGAGCTCTACCAGCCGTTCATCATCCGCAAGCTCAAGGAGCACGGCCTCGCCGACACGATCAAGAGCGCGAAGCGCATGCTCGAGCGCCGCGATCCCGAGGTGTGGGACATCCTCGAGCAGGTCATCAAGAACCACCCGGTCATGCTGAACCGCGCGCCGACCCTGCACCGCATGGGTATCCAGGCGTTCGAGCCGGTGCTCGTCGAGGGCAACGCGATCAAGATCCATCCGCTCGTCTGCACCGGCTACAACGCCGACTTCGACGGCGACCAGATGGCGGTCCACCTGCCGCTCTCGGTCGAGGCGCAGACCGAGACCCATGTGCTGATGATGTCGACGCACAACATCTTCAGCCCCGCGAACGGCAATCCGATCGTCAGCCCGTCGCAGGACATCGTCATGGGCGTGTACTTCCTCACGACCGGTCACGGCGACGCGACCAAGGCCGTGCGGACCTTCAAGGACATGGAGGAGGCGCTCCAGTGCTTCCAGCTGCCCCACGGCGATCCGCGCAAGATCTCCTTCCATGACCCGATCGAAGTGCGCCTGGCTCGCTTCAGCGAGGTCGTGAACGACCAGAAGGGCGCGGTGCAGGCGATGCCGGCGAACCGCCGCATCGTCACCACGCTCGGCCGCCTGATCTTCAGCGAGATCCTCGCCGACGGCATGCCCTTCTACAACTGCGCCCTCGGCAAGAAGGGCGCGGCGCGCGTGATCGACGACACCTTCGCGCGCAAGGGCAAGGCGATGACCATCGACCTGCTCGACGCGATGAAGCAGATCGGCTTCCGCTACTCGACCGTGTCGGGCCTGTCGTTCGCGATCACCGACCTCCGCATCCCCGACGAGAAGAAGGCCCTTCTCGACGCGACGCAGAAGAAGGTCGACCGCGTGGAGAAGGCCTACCAGGCCGGTGCGATCACCGAGCGCGAGCGCCACAACCAGCTCCTCGACCTGTGGCAGCAGTGCCGCGCCGAGGTGACGGCGAAGCTCGTCGACACCCTGAAGAAGGATCGTCGCGACGCCGACGGCAAGCCGGCTTCGATCGAGAAGGCCGAGGGTTCGAAGTACCTGAACCCCGTGTACCTCTTCTCCGACTCGGGCGCGCGTGGCAATGTCAGCCAGATGCAGCAGCTCGCCGGCATGCGCGGCCTCATGGCCAAGCCAAGCGGCGAGATCATCGAGACGCCGATCCGCGCGAACTTCCGCGAGGGTCTGTCGATGCTCGAGTACTTCTCGTCGACCCACGGCGCGCGCAAGGGTCTCGCCGACACCGCGCTCAAGACCGCCGACTCGGGCTACCTGACGCGCAAGCTGTGCGATGTCGCGCAGTCCGTCGTCGTCCTCGAGGACGACTGCGGCGTGCCGTCGGGCATCCCGAAGAAGGCGATCTACAAGGGCGAGGAGGTCGATGTGCCCCTCCGCGATGTCGTCCGTGGCCGCACGAGCGTCGAGACGATCATCAACCCGATCACCGACGAGGTGATCGTCCGCCGCAACGAGGTCATCACCGACACGATCGCCGCCAAGATCGAGGCGCTCGGACTCACCAGCGTGTACGTCCGCTCGCCGCTCACCTGCTCCACCGCGCGCGGCGTCTGCGCCAAGTGCTACGGACAGGACATGTCGACCGGCAAGCCGGTCGAGATCGGCATGGCGGTCGGCATCATCGCCGCGCAGTCGATCGGCGAGCCGGGAACCCAGCTCACCATGCGCACCTTCCACACGGGCGGCATCGCCGCGCGTGGCATTCTCGACAACTCCTTCAAGAGCGCGTTCGGCGGAACCGTCCAGCTGCGCGACTGCATGGAGGTCGAGGTCGTGGGCGAGGACGGCGCGAAGGCGATGGTCGCCCTCAAGCGCAACGGCGAGATCGTGATCGTGGACAGCCACGGCCGCGAGCTCGAGAAGTTCAAGGTCCCCTACGGCTCGCAGCTCTTCGCGCGCTCCGGCGACACGGTGAAGAAGGGCAGCGTGCTCTGCGAGTGGCAGCCGCACGCGACGCCGATCCTCGCCGAGAAGTCGGGTATCGTCCGGTTCAAGGATCTCGTCGAGGACGTCACCTTCCGCATCGACACCAAGAAGGGTGCGGGCGAGACGGCCGAGATGATCGTCATCGAGCACACCGGTGAGAAGCACCCGCAGATCACCATCGAGGACGACAACGGCAACATCCTCGACTTCCACCACCTCCCCGCCAAGGCGCGCATCGAGGTGAAGGACGGTCAGCGCATCGCGCAGGGCCAGATGCTTGCGCGTCAGCCGAAGGAAGCCGCTCGTTCCGCCGACATCGTCGGTGGTCTGCCGCGCGTCACCGAGATCTTCGAGGCCCGCATCCCGAAGGATCCGTCGGTCATGGCCGAGATCTCGGGCCGCGTCGAGCTCCACAGCGACAAGCGCAAGGGCAAGATGACCATCCGCGTCATCAGCGACGCCGGACTCGAGCACGATCACCATGTGCCGCAGGGCAAGGCGCTGCTCGTCCACACGGGCGACCGCGTCGAGGCGGGCGATCCGCTGACCGAAGGCCCGATGATTCCGGCCGACATCCTGCGCATCAAGGGTGAGGACGCGCTGTACGTCTACATGCTCGACGAGGTGCAGAATGTGTACCGCGCCCAGGGCGTGCCGATCTCCGACAAGCACATCGAGGTCATCCTCCGCCAGATGCTGTCGAAGGTCCGCGTCTCGAGCCCCGGCGATTCGGACCTGCTCCCGAACGATGTGAAGGACCGCTTCGAGTTCCGTCAGGTCAACGACGATCTCTCGCGCAAGGTCCGCATCGACGACGCGGGCGACACCGGACTTCCGGTGGGTGCGCTCGTCGACAAGGACGAGGTGCGCGAGGCGAACGCCCTCGCCGAGGCCGACGGCAAGACGCCGTGCAAGACGAAGAAGCCGCGCCCCGCGACCGCGAAGACGCTGCTCCTCGGCATCACCAAGGCGTCGCTGCAGGCCGAGAGCTTCCTCTCGGGCGCAAGCTTCCAGGAGACCACCAAGGTGCTCACCGAGGCCGCGCTCAAGGGTGCGGTCGACGGGCTCCTCGGCCTCAAGGAGAACGTCCTCCTCGGCCACCTCATCCCCGCTGGCACCGGCTTCGAGGCCTACTCGAAGGCGAAGGTCAAGCGGCTCGTGGATGTGCCGGAGTTCGACGACGAGGCCGCCGCAGCGATGTACGACGAGGCTGCGCAGGAGGCCGAGGCGCTCGGCGCCGAGCGTCTCGGTGGTGCGGTGACGACCGTCAAGGACCGCCTCGCGAGCGCGCTCGCTGCGGGCCAGGAAGGCGTGACCGGCGGCGAGGGCGCCTGAGCCCTCGAGGTCGACGAGGAGATCGAGTTCATTCACAGGGCGCGGCGCATGCCGCGCCCTGTTTCATTCCAGGCCCGATCCTGATTCAGTAACGGATGCCGATCTCGCTACCCTGACGCCATGAGCGGGGCGACCGACATCGACGCATGGCGCAGGGCCGCGGCGCTCCCCGAGACGGAGCGCTTCTTCCGCGACGCGCGCACGCGGATTGCCGAGGAAGTCCGCGCGCGCCGTCCGATCTGCCTCGCCTCCGGCGCCTGCTGCCGGTTCGAGGAGTACGGCCACCGCATGTACCTTTCGGGACTCGAAGCGGCGTTCGTCGTCTCTCGGATCGATGCAGCACGGCGCGCACGCGCCGCGAATCCCCTGCGCATCCTCGATGTCACCGACGCGCGAAGCCGGGGCGACTGCCCCTACCTGCATGGAACCCACTGCGGCGAGCACGAGGAGCGCCCGCTTGGATGCAGGATCTTCTTCTGCGACAAGGGCGCCGATGGCAAAGGCGATGACTGGCAGAGCGTCCTTTACGAGGAGACGCACCGCGCCACGATCGCCCTCCACGAGACGCTCGGCGTGCCCTACCGCTACATGGAATGGCGCGAGGCGCTGGGATTGCTGGCAAGGTAGTGCGGGGCTGTCCTGCGTGCGACTCCGCCGCATGCATCGCAGGCGGTAGAGCAGCGCGGGCCCTCGCAGAATCACTCAAGAGCAGCTGGCACTCTTGGCAGAACTGTTCAGATCACCGACTCGCCGGGGCAGCGACACACGCCCGGAGTTCACGAACGGATTTCACGATTGGAGTTCACGACCGGAACTGAAGCAACGAGCAGTCGCATGCACATCAGTCGGGTCGCCAGGCACGGCAAGAGCCAGGCGGTGAGGCTTCTGCAGGGTGTCCGTTCGAGGTGTCCGTTCGAGGTGTCCGTTCGAGGTGTCCACCGCGTGTGTCGAGCGCATCCGCCCGGTGGTCATCTTCTACCCTGCAGCGGGAGCGCGGAGTCGCTTCCGGACCGCAATCGGATCGGGGAGCGCACACTGCGTGACTTCAACGCAAGACTTGGCCGAACGGAACTGCCACGATCTAACTCCGGCGCCCACCATGTGCCGCAGCAGGAGAAGCCGCTGAGTCGAGACTGGATCAGACCGAGACTGCCCCTGGCTCGCTGCGACTACTGCTGGCACGGCCCCCATGCATTCAGCACGGCCGCGAGATCCGCACCATTCACGATGCCATCCGCGTCGATGTCGACGCCGGGGAACTGCGAGCCATCGGTGCCCCAGAAGTTGAGGACGATGGCTATGTCGGCGCCGTTGACCGTGTTGTCAGGGACGAGATCCGCGGGGCAAAGCGGCGCACAGAATTCGCTCACCGAGTTTCCTCCGAGGTCGATGAACCGCGCCGTACCCGCCAGTCTCGGCTCTGGCGACTCGCAGAACGAAGTCTGCCCCAATCGAACAGTCGCTACGGAGTCATAGGCCTGGATCGCACTGGCCACTCCCCCCTCACCGGAGCTGAACGCGCACTGGTCGAAGTCGACGGTCGCATAGACACGCACAGGTGCTCCATCTGACGAGCCATTGATGAACTGGCACTGCTGTACTGAAAGCGTGCACGCATACGCGTCCAGGTCCGCAGGTGCCCAAGGCCCCCCTCCAGCACTTTGGGTTTGGCTGTTGTCCCGAAACTCGCAGCGCTGCATGGAGATGCCTTGTCCAAACGCGATCGACGCCCCGAGCCCATTTTGGACGAAGAGACAGTCTGCGACCGTGCTGCCGTCGCCGTAGACATTCAGGGCGGCCCAGCCCGAGTTCTGGGAGAAGGTGCAGCGGACCACGCGCTTGGCCCCCGAGCCCTGAAGATCCACCGACGCGTGACCATATGTGGACGCGCTTCCGGTGACCGTCAGGTCTGAAAGTTCAAATGGAATCACGCTGCCATCCGGAATGGACAGGCATTGCAAGCCCTTTGGGGCACGCCAGATCGTGCTCTGCTGGGCCGCACCTCGAATCACGATGCTCTTTCCTTGCACGAGCACGCTTTCCACGAACTGACCCGCAGCGAGATGAATGGTGTCTCCATCGTTCGCAGCGTCAACGGCAGACTGAATCGTGGAATACGACTTCGAAGGTACGAACAGATCCGCACCGTGCGCCACACCCGACGCAGCCACGCCCGCCACCACCACACCGCGAATCGGATTCATCTCTGAGCTCTCCCAAGTCTGGATCTCGCGATGCGACGCCGTCCGACCACCTCGGAGGGGCTTGTCGTCACCGCGGAAGAAACAGCCACTCCTCTCGGCCGCGTGCGCGAGAATCACCAGAAATCCGAGTGCCCAGCACACCGCTCGCGCGTGGGCGCTCAATCGCCTCGGCCGCGCCACCTGGAGTTCGGCCCGGAACCGCCCCACCGCAGGCGCATCGAACTCCACCCGCCTCATCGCTCGAGCAACCCTTCGAGCAGCCGCAGCTCCGCCGTGATGTCCGATTCGGGGGTCCCCTCCTGGAGCAGCAACTCCCGAAGAGTGCGGCGGATACGGATCGACACCATGCGCGTCACCGTCCGCCCTTCCTCCACCGTGTAGCCCACAGGCGGACAGCACTCCGCGTACGGCCGCCCGTCGATGATGTGCCGCGCGAAGACCTCCCAGGCTGCCGACCGCCCCTCACGGAGAAGTTCCGCCTGTACCGCGGTCGCGGCATCCGACAACAGGGACCTCGCCCAAGCCGCATCGAAGGCCTCCGCGGCCGTGGGCTCCACCGCTGCCGCGCCTGCCACGGCGTCAAGCCCCGCGGTCTCGCGATTTCGCCCGCTGTCACGACGAACCCCGCGAGCATGCAGCACGAGTCCGTTCATCATCCAGCGTCGAAGCCGCGTGCCGCTCTCGGCCCAACGCGTCAACGCATCCTTCCGCGAGAAGAACGACGCGAAGAACCCATGGACCAGCTCCTCGGGATCTCCGAGCGTTCGAAGCGTCGAACCCCGTGCGTAGATCACAAGCGGCTCGCGATATCGCTCCATCAGGTGCTCGCGAATCGGTCTCGCGCCAGACTCGCCCTCTCCCAAGCGATCGAGAAGCCAGGTCTGCTGCGTCGTCGGAAAGTGGTCGGTGTTCGGCACGGTGTTTAGTGAGCCACCTGAAGGCGATGCGTGCAGCGCACGCTACGAAGTCAGCCCGATCGTGATCTCGACGAGTCCGTGCCGCGGGCCTTGGTCCATGCCCGGGCAGGGTGTCTGCCGACGGACGGCATCCCACGCGGCGGGACTCTCGAGGTTCTCCGGCCACCACGGCCAGGTCCTGCACTGCTTCGGGCGCGCGCCATAGATCTGGCAGATCGCCTTCCCGGGCCGCGAGTCGCGATCGAGGAACACGCAGTCGTGCTTCC
>JBEAQW010000009.1:0-4464 GCA_041163725.1 Planctomycetota bacterium | reverse complement strand
CGGAGTCCGAACGCTGGACGCTCTGGATCGACGCGGCGAACACGACGATCCTCGGTCTCGACATCCCCGCTCCTCCCGAGTCGGTCGGGGCGAACGCCCCAGTCGCCGGCACGCAGACGATCCGGTTCGGCGAGTGGCGCGCCGTCGATGTCCCTGAAGGCGTCGATGCCGGTCGCATGCTCGCCTTCGGCACGGCAATCATCGAGGCAGGCGGCCTCAAGACGGAGCTCGTCGTGAAGCGTGTCGCCGTCGACACGCTCGCGCCCGGTTCGATCGCGCCTCCCGCGTCGATCGGGCCCGCTCCCGCGACGCCTGCAGTCGCGCGCTGATCGCGGCTACACTCGCCGCCCCATGTCGAAGGCTTCGAACACTCCCGCCGTGCGAATCGAGCGCGTCCACAAGCGCTTCGGCAGCGTGCAGGCGGTCGAGGACATCTCCCTCGAGATCCCGGAACGCTCGCTGTGCGGCTTCCTCGGCCCCAACGGGGCCGGCAAGAGCACGACCATCCGCATGATCATGTCGATCATCTCGCCCGACTCGGGCTCCGTCGAGGTGCTCGGCTCGAGCGCGCTCGCGATGAAGGACCGGATCGGCTACCTGCCCGAGGAGCGCGGCCTCTACCGCAAGATGAAGGTGGGCGAGTTCGTCGGGTACATGGCGAAGCTGAAGGGCGTGCATCCGACCGGGCTCTCGCGCCGGATCGACGACTGGCTCGAGCGGCTCGCGCTTCCCGGCGTGTCGAAGCGGCGCTGCGAGGAACTCTCGAAGGGGCAGCAGCAGAAGATCCAGCTGCTCGCGTCGATCATCCACGCGCCGGACCTCCTCATCCTCGACGAACCCTTCTCGGGACTCGACCCGATCAACGGGCGGCTCGTGACCGAGCTCATCCGAAGCGAGCAGGCGCGCGGCGCGACCATCATCTTCTCGACCCACCAGATGCACACCGCCGAGGCGCTCTGCGACAGCGTGGTGCTCATCAACAAGGGCCGCAAGGTGCTCGACGCGAGCCTCGCCGAACTCCGCGCGAAGCATGACGACCGTGGCCTCGTGTGCGAACCCCGCATCGACGCCTCCGACTTCGCGGCCCGCGCCGAGGCGAGCGGCATCGCGTCGCACACGCGCATCCACGACAACGGCACGGTCGACCTCGACCTCGCCGACTCGCACGACACCGAGAGCGCGATGGCCGCGGTGCTCGGACTCGCGCCGATGCGCTCGGTCGCGCTGCGGCGCATGAACCTCGACGATGTGTTCGTGGAGATCGTCGGCGCCGCCGACGGCGAGCAGAAGAAGGGAGCGCGGATCGATGCCTGAACGCCCGCAGCCGTCGTATCTCGCACGGATCCTCATGGTCGCCTGGCGCGAGTTCCGCCACACCGCGCTCACCAAGGGCTTCATCATCGGCGCCGTCGCGATGCCCCTCGTCATGTTCCTCGTGATCGCCGCGATGCCGAAGCTCCTGTCGCGCAAGTCGCCGCCGCTCGTCGGCGCGATCGTCGTCGTCGACGCATCGGGCACCGTGATGCCGCGCGCGGACGCGATCCTCTCGTCGCGACGCTCCCCCGCCGAGGCGATGGCCGAGCTGGCCGCGCGTCCGCCCGAGAGCGCGGCCGAGGGACTCGAGGCCGCCGCCGCGCTCGCGGGGGACGATGCACAGGTCGTCGAGGTCTCCTGGCGCGTCCCAGCGGAGGGCGAGTCGATCGACGACCTCAAGGCCGGACTCACGCGCGGCGAATTCCTCGCCGTCGCGTCGATCTCGCCCGAATCGCTCGACCCATCGCGCGACGCCTCGGCGTTCGAACTCTTCATCCCGAGCTCGCTCTCGCCGAAGCATGTGTCGCAGATCTCCCGCGCGCTCCGCAAGGCCGTCGAGGACGAGCGCGTCGCGCGCAGCGGCATCGACCGCGAGCTGCTCGCGCGCGTCTCGCGCCAGCCCGAGCCGAAGACGCTGCGCGTGTCGCCGGAGGGAAGCGAGGCGAAGGAGAACACCGAGCTCCGCTTCATCGTGCCCGCGGCGTTCATGTTCCTCCTCTGGATCTGCGTGTTCACGAGCGCGAACTACCTCCTCACGACCACCATCGAGGAGAAGTCGAACAAGGTGATGGAGGTCCTGCTCGCGGCGGTCAGCCCGATGCAGCTTCTCGCCGGGAAGATCGTGGGCTACTCGCTCGTGAGCGGGGTGATGCTCGTGATGTACGGCGGGCTCGGCATCGCGGGCCTCTCGGTCGCGTCGATGATGGACCTGGTGCCGATGCTCCACCTCGTCTACCTCGCCATCTTCTTCGTGATGGCCTACTTCATGGTCGCGTCGATGATGTCGGCCGTCGGCAGCGCCGTGAGCGACCTGCGCGAGGCGCAGTCGCTCGTCGGTCCCGCGATGATGATCCTCATCGTGCCGCTCATGCTGTGGATGCCGATCGTCGAGAATCCGAACGGCACGCTTGCGACCGTGGTGTCGTTCGTGCCGCCGGCGACGCCGTTCATCATGATCCTGCGCCTGACCGCCGCGACCGAGCCGATTCCGCTGTGGCAGACCGCCGCGGCGATCGCCTGGGGCTTCGGCTGCGCCTTCGGCATGCTCTGGCTCGCCTCGCGCATCTTCCGCGTGGGCATCCTCATGCAGGGCAAGCCGCCGACGCCGCGCGAGCTGGTGCGCTGGGCGTTCGTGAAGTAGCCGCAGGGGATCGCGCCGGGCCCTACCATCGGAGCCCGTGACCGATCTCTCCGCATGGTTCCTCTCGGTCGGATCGTTCGCGTCGGTGGTCGTGTGCACCGCGGTGGCGGCGAAGGCGATCGCAGGAGATCCCGCGCGCGGCAGGAGGCGCTGCCCGAAGTGCTGGCACGAGCTCGCGCCGTCCGCCGAGCAGGCGGCACCGCTCCGCTGCACCGAGTGCGGGCACACCGCGCGCGACGAAGCCGATGTGACGCGGACGCGCCGTGCGCCCGCCCGCGCCGCGCTCGCGATCGCCGGCGTCGTCGCCATCGTCGTCGCCACGCGGCTGCGCCTGATCGACCGCGGTCCATGGAGCATGGCGCCCACCGCCCTGCTCTTCGCCGCGACGCCGCATCTCGCCGACGGCGGCTACCGCTCGGCGGCGTGGGAACTCGCGTACCGCGTGCGCTCGGGCGATGCCGATGACGCGCAGGTGCGCCGCGCGCTCGACCTCTTCGTCGACGGCGATCCGGACGCCCGCCCGCCCTCGGGCGCGTGGCGCGCGAAGTACCGCGATCTCGGCTCGGCCGTGCAGGCGCGGATCCCGCGCGACGACCCGGCGCTCGAGCGGCTGCTCGAGATTCCACCCGTGTTCGAGGTCGAGACCATTCCCGGCTGCAGGCTCGGCGAGCGCGTGGTGCCACCGCTTCTCGTCCTCGATGCGGATGTCTGGTGGCCGCCGCTGCGTCAGGGACGGCTCGCGGTGAAGTTCGCCGATGGCTCGACGCGCGAGGCGCTGCTCGCACCCGAGTCGCGCAGTCCGAGCCTCGTACTCGAGCTCCCCTCGGACTGGACCGAAGGCGATCGCGTCGAGCTCGTGCTCGCCGAGCGGCTCGCGGGTCGCGCGGATTCCGACCGCGGATTCCGCGACTACCCCGCGATCACGGTCGCGCCGTCGGGCGCTCGGACGGCTCAGGCGCCCGCGTGGCGCCCGATCGATTCGGATGAACTGCGCGAGGCGATCGCACGCGTGTTCGACGAAGGACTGATGCTCTGGGAGGAAGGCACGCCGCGCGGCGGTCTCCGTTTCAACCACCATGTCCTCGCGGACGCGCGCTTCGACGGCGTCGCGATCGGCCTGCGCATCGAGGTGCTCGAGAACGGTGTGCCGCGGCGGACGAGCCGCATGTGGTGGCGTGCAGGCTCGATCCCGACGATGCCTCGGTGGCTGCCGGCGATCGAGGAGGAGGACGCGCTCGGCCGGCTGCACGGGCTCGTGCGTGCTGGCGGGCTCGAGGAAGGTCGCGGGCTAGAGGAAGGTTGATCCGAGGAAGGTGGATTCGAGGAAGGTGGATTCGAGGAAGGTGGATTCGAGGAAGGTGGATTCGAGGGCTCGCGCTGGACGCTGCGCATCTCGGGCGACGAGGGGCTCGCCCGCTACGCCCTTGGCGCCGACTTGCCCGAGCCGGCATCCGCCGGCTCCACCGAGACTTCACCGCAAGGCATGCACGACGGCGCATCGTCGATCCCGTCGGACTTCAAGTACTGGTTCGGCGGTGTGTTGACGCGCGAACTCCGCGTCTCGGCGCAGCCTGGCCCGAGTCCGGCGCGACGATGGGTGCCGCGCTGACCGTTGGCGCGCGCGATGCGCAGCCCCACACGCTCCGCGACCCCGCCGGGAAGGAAATCGGCCGCAACGGCCGCTGCGGAGACACCGGTGAGGCGCCGCCGCCAGCCAGGGACGAGCGCTCGAACCCTATTGCAAGGTGGGTTCGGCGTCCATCGATCCCGATCTTCCACTCAGAGCGACT
>JBEAQW010000008.1:0-21389 GCA_041163725.1 Planctomycetota bacterium | reverse complement strand
CATCGCGGCCCTTCAGCTCGCGCACGCCGACATCGATGCCGGCGCGGCGGGCCGCGTCGAGGAGCGCCTGTAGCCGCGCATCGACGACGCTGTCGTACAGCCCCTCGATAGGGAGGCCGTTGGTGACACGGAATCGTCGATATGGGGCGGGTTCGTTTCCCATGCACGGAGCTTAACTCGCGCCCCAGTCCGCGCCCACCCGCTCTCACAGAACGACAGCGCCCGCGGTTCACACCGCGGGCGCTGTTGAATGTCCTAGCACCAAAGGTCGCCGCCGCAAGCGGCGACCGCTCAAGAACGAAGCGCCGCCTGCGCCGCCGCCAGCCTTGCGACGGGCACGCGGAACGGCGAGCAGCTCACATAGTCCAGCCCGCACTTCTGGAAGAACGCGATCGACGCCGGGTCGCCGCCGTGCTCGCCGCAGACGCCGAGCTTGAAGGCCTTCTTCTGCGCCTTGGCGACGCCGCGGCCCTTCTCGCAGGCGACCTTGACGAGACCGCCCACGCCGACCGTGTCGATCGACTGGAACGGATCCTTCTCGAGCATGCCCTTGTAGAGGTACGCCGGCAGGAAGCTGCCGATGTCGTCGCGGCTGTAGCCGAAGGTCATCTGGGTCAGGTCGTTCGTGCCGAAGCTGAAGAAGTCGGCGACCTCGCCGATCTCGTCGGCGGTCACGGCCGCGCGCGGGATCTCGATCATCGTTCCGATCGGGATCTCGAAGCGCTTCTTCACACCCTTCTCGGCGAACACCTGCTCGATCGTGTCCTCGGTCATCTCGCGCAGGCTCGCGAGCTCCTTCCTCGTACCGACGAGCGGGTGCATGATCTCGGGCCGTGCGTCGATCTTCTTCGCGCGGCACTCGATCGCCGCCTCGACGATCGCGCGGATCTGCATGCGGAGGATCTCGGGATAGGTGATCGCCAGACGGCAGCCGCGGTGGCCGAGCATCGGGTTCGCCTCGTGGAGCTGCGCCACGCGCCGCTTCACATCCTGCAGGCTCATGCCCATCTCCTTCGCGAGCTCGGCCTGCTGCTTCTCGTCGTGCGGCACGAACTCGTGGAGCGGCGGATCGAGCAGGCGCACCGTCACCGGCAGCCCGTCCATCGCCGTGAAGATGCCGATGAAGTCCGTCCGCTGGAACGGCAGCAGCTTCGCGAGCGCCTTCTCGCGCGCCTCGGTGGTCTCCGACAGGATCATCTCGCGGATCGCAGCCGTACGGTCACCGCCGAAGAACATGTGCTCCGTCCGGCAGAGGCCGATGCCGACCGCGCCGAACTCGCGCGCACGCCGCGCGTCCTCGGGGCTGTCCGCGTTCGTGCGCACCTTCATGTCGGAGTGCTTCGTCGACCACTCCATCACCTTCGCGAAGTCGCCGGAGATCTTCTCGGGCACGGTCGCCTTGACCGCTCCGACCATGACCTCGCCCGTCGCACCGTCGATCGAGAGGACATCGCCGCGACCGAAGGTGCGGCCCTTCACATGCAGCTTGCCGGCCTTCTCGTCGATCGAGAGTTCGCCCGCGCCGACGACGCAGCACTTGCCCCAGCCGACCGCGACCACGGCCGCATGGCTCGTCTTGCCGCCGGTCGAGGTGAGGATGCCGACCGCGCTGTGCATGCCGGCCACATCCTCGGGGCTCGTCTCCTTGCGGACGAGGAGCACCTTCTCGCCCTTGTGCGCGCGCTCGACGGCCTCGGCCGCGGTGAACGCGAGCATGCCGGTCGCCGCGCCGGGCGACGCGCCGATGCCGCGCGTCACGGTCTCCGCGCCCGCCTTGTCCTTCGGCGAGAAGAACGGCAGCAGCAGCTGCGTGAGGTCGCTCGCGGGAATCCGCTTCAGCGCGGTCTTCTCGTCGATCAGCCTCTCCTTCACCATCTCGACCGCGATGCGGACCGCGGCCTGCGCCGTGCGCTTGCCGGTGCGGGTCTGCAGCATGAAGAGCTTGCCGTTCTCGACGGTGAACTCGATGTCCTGCATGTCCTTGTAGTGCTTCTCGAGCTTGGCGCGGACCTTCATCAGGTGCGCGTACGCCTTCGGGAAGCGCTTCTCCATCATGGCGATCGGCTCGGGCGTGCGGATGCCCGCGACGACATCCTCGCCCTGCGCGTTCACGAGGAACTCGCCGTAGAAGACATTCTCACCCGTCGTGTTGTCGCGCGTGAACGCGACGCCCGTGCCCGAGGTGTCGCCCATGTTGCCGTAGGCCATCGCCTGCACATTGACCGCGGTGCCGTTGAGGCCCTTGATCTCCTGGATGCGGCGGTACTCGATGGCGCGGTCGCCGTTCCACGACTTGAACACCGCCTCGATCGACAGCTCGAGCTGGCGCATCGGATCCTGCGGGAAGTCGGCGCCGACCTGGTCCTTGTAGACCTTCTTGTACTCGGCGACGAGCTCCTCGAGGCCCTCGGTCGGAACCTGCGTGTCCTCCTTGACGCCGTACTTCGTCTTGATGGCGCTGAAGGCGTGCTCGAACTTGTGGTGATCGACGCCCATGACGACATCGCCGAACATGTTGATGAGGCGGCGGTAGGCGTCGAGCGCGAAGCGGCGGTTGCCCGTGCCCTTCGCGAGTCCGTCGACCGCCTTGTCGGTGAGGCCGAGGTTCAGCACCGTGTCCATCATTCCGGGCATCGACACCGCGGCGCCCGAGCGCACCGACACGAGCAGCGGGTTCGTGTCGGACCCGAACTTCTTGCCGAGCTCCTTCTCGAGCATCCGGATGTTCGAGCGGACATCGTCCATCAGGCCCTTCGGCAGCTTGCCGCCGCAGGCGTAGTACGCGGCGCAGGTGTCGGTGGTGATGGTGAAGCCGGGCGGAACGGGCAGGCCGATCGAGACCATGTCGGCGAGGTTCGCGCCCTTGCCGCCGAGCAGCATCTTCTGGTCGGCGCGGCCCTCGCACTTCGTCTCGCCGAAGTAGAAGACCATCTTGCCAACCTTGCCGGCCTTGCCGGCCTTCGCCGACTTACCCGATGACTTCTTCGGGGCCTTCTTCGCAGGCTTCTTCGCGGGAGCCTTCGCGGGCTTCTTCGAACTCTTGCCGGACTTCGCGTTCTTCTTCTTGCTCGCCATTGGGAAATCGGTGCTTTCTCGATGTGTGCGTGCGCGGCATCCTCCGGCCGCGGTGAATCGAGGAGTGTACAAGTTCGCACCGCGGCCGAAAGCGCCGGTTTTCGCGTGAAATCGGGGTTCATCGCCCCATACCGCCGCCCCCGCGCCGCCGTACCATCGCCGCCATGCCGTCCGCGAGCCCGCCGATCCGCTCCACGAGCGCAGCAGACCTCCTGCTGCAGTGGCCGCGCGACACGCCTCTCGCGGCCCTGGTCTCGGGCGGAAGCGATCGCAGCCAGAACGCGTGGACGATCCTCGCGCGCCCCTCGCATGCGGTCACCATCGGCGGGCATCTCGCGCCGGACGAGGCCGTACGCGCACTCGATGACGCGCTCGCGACGACGCCGCGACCAACGGTCCCGCGACCGGCCGCAGCGGGCGGCGAGCGCACTCCGCCCTTCGAAGGCGGCTGGATCGTCGCCCTCGGCTACGGCCTCGGCGCCTGCCTCGAGCCGCACGCCGCGCAGGATCACGGCCCGCGCGCGGCTCCGCACGCCGTACTCCTCCGCTGCGACGATGCGTGGTGCCTCGACCACTCCGACGGCTCGCTGCACGCCATCGGCGCGCCGCCGCCGCTCTCGGATCCCTGCGAGCCTCCGACCTGGAGACTGCACGGCCTTTCGCCCGACACGAGCGATTCCCACTACGCAGCAGGCGTTTCGCGCGTGGTCGAGTACATCCGCGCGGGCGATGCGTTCCAGGCCAACATCGCGCGCCGCTTCTCGGCAGAGCTCTCGGGCGATCTCCGTGGATTCGCGCACGCCGCCATCACGGAGAACCACGCCTGGTTCGGCGCGGCGATCGACCTCCCGGGCGGCGAGGCCCTGGTTTCGATCAGCCCCGAGCTCTTTCTGCGGGTCCGACCCGATGGCTCCGTGGTGACCCGGCCGATCAAGGGCACGCGTCCCTCGTCGGTCGACTCGAGTGAACTCGCGGACAGCGCAAAGGACGCCGCCGAACTCGCGATGATCGTCGACCTCATGCGCAACGACCTCGGCCGCGTCGCCGAGATCGGAACCGTGCGCGTGTCGCAACCGCGTGTGCTCGAGACGCACCGGACGGTCCACCACGGGGTCGCCGAGATCTCCGCGCGCCTGCGCCCGGATGTCTCGTGGACCGATCTGCTGCGCGCGACCTTTCCGCCCGGCTCGGTCACAGGCGCCCCCAAGATCCGCGCCATGCAGATCATCGAGGAGCTCGAACCGCACACCCGCGGCTACTACTGCGGAGCGATCGGCTTCATCTCCCGCTCGGGCCACGCCTCGCTGAATGTCGCCATCCGCACCGCCCAGATCGGGCCCGCGCTCCATGTCGACGGAAGCCGTCCGCTGACCTACTTCGCGGGCTGCGGGATCATCGCCGACAGCGACCCCGAGTCCGAGGTTGGCGAGACCCGCGCGAAACTCCAGGCGCTAGCACAACTTGAGTGCGAGTAGCGCAGAACTGGGCTCGGCGGATTCCATAAGTTCATACACAGAAAGCACTTGTGTTCTCACTTGTGCCGATAACCTTATGGATCTCCCCCCCGCTGTCGCGGTTCGCATCATCTCGGATCCCAGCCCGATGATCCGCGGTTGCCCAAGCCGAACTTCGGTGGCATAGTTCGGTCGTCCGACGGGCCCTCCCGTCCTTCCTGTCCCTCACCGCCACCCGGCGGCTGCGCCTGTCCCTCATGCGCAGAGACAAACTTCTCGGAGTGAAAGATGAAGCGTTCCCTGATCGCGTCTGCTCTCGTGGCGTCTCTCGCGTCTGTCGCCACCGCGGACAACTTCACCGACTCGACCTTCGATCTGTTCGACAACGGCCTCGACAACCTCGACATCACCGATGTCTCGATGTCGGACGACGGCTCGAACCTCTACATCGATGTCACCACGCGCGGCTTCCAGACCTGGACGAAGTACATGCTGTACTTCAACACCACGGGCACGGGAACGACCTCGAACGCGTGGGGCCGTCCGGTCAACCTCACCAGCAACATCGACCACTACATCGGCTCGTGGGTCGACGCGTCGCCCGACAACGCGCAGTTCTGGTCGTGGACGGGCGCGTGGAACCAGACCGGCACCCTGACCAACTCGGTCTCGGGCAACACGGTCTCGTTCGTCGTGTCGTTCGCGGCGCTCGGCATCTCGGCCGGCCAGACGATCTACTTCGATGTCGCCACCTCGGGCGGCGGCAACGACCCCGGCGTCGACCACCTCTCGCGCTCGGATCTCGCCACCGGCGGCTGGGGCGAAGCCTCGACCTCGGGTGACTTCCTCGCCTACACCACCGTCCCGACCCCGGGCGCGATCGCGCTGCTCGGACTCGCCGGCCTCGCCGGTCGCCGTCGTCGCTGAGACACGGCCGGACGCGTTCATCCACAGGAAAAGTACGCCCGGGGCGCCGCGGAAAGGCGCCCCGGGCTGTTTTTCGGCCGTCCCCGCGACGCGCGTGGTTGCGCCCCGTCGTCGCGAGTGCTCCACTCCCGACATGCGCATCAAGTCGACGACGAGCCGGTGCCCCGAGTGCCTCGCGCGCATCGACGCGATCGTCTCGCACCGCGACGGTCGGATCGTGATGGAGAAGTCCTGTCCGACGCACGGCGCGTTCGAGACGGTGCTCTCCGCGCATCCTGCGCGCTACTACGACTCGCGCGGTGCAGGCGATTGCTGCGGGAGCCCGTCGGGCTGCTGCGCGCCGGCGGCTCCGCAGGCGTCGTCCGTCGATCCGTTCGAGCGGCTCTCGACCTGCGTGGCGCTCATCGAGATCGTCGAGAGCTGCAACCTCTCGTGCCCGACCTGCTTCGCATCGAGCCCGCACGGAGTGGGCGACGACCTGCGCTTCACGCCTTCGCGCGAGGTGCGGCAGCGGATCGCGGGCGTGATCGCACGCAAGGGCTTCATCGACATCCTCCAGCTCTCGGGCGGCGAGCCGACGCTGCATCCGGAGTTCCTCGAGCTTCTCGACTGGTGCGTCACCCACCCGAAGATCGGCTACACGCTGGTGAACACGAACGCGGTGCGCGTCGCGACCGACGCTGCGTTCCGCGGCAGGCTCGCCGAGCTCCGCCGCGTGCGCGGCAGGTTCGAGCTCTATGTGCAGTTCGACGGGGTACAGGAGGAGGGCCAGCGCGAACTGCGCGGCGCCGACCTGCGCCGCGTGCGCGAGTCCGCGATCGACGACGCCGGCGCCCTCGGCATCCCGAGCACGCTCGCCATGACGGTGACCGAATCGACCCTGCCCTTCCTCGGCGACGCCATGCGCTTCGCGGTTCCACGGCGCCATGTGCGCGGCATCTCGTTCCAGCCGCGCTTCACGAGTGGCCGCATCGAGGTCGAAAGCACCACGCTTCCGATCGCGCGCGCCGCGGCCAGGCCGCTCTCGGTCGGCGACATCGTGCACGCGCTCGCGGCGCAAGCCGGCGAGTTCGTGACCGCGGACGACTTCACCCCGCTTCCATGCGGTGATCCGAACTGCCACACGATCGGCTATGTGCTGCGAACCGCCGCCGGAACGGTGCCGCTGTCGCGACTGGTCTCGCTCGATGCACTGCAGGGCTTCCTCGCGAACCGCGTCGACTACCGACTCGAGGACCTCGTTCAGTGCGGCTGCGAGACGGAGCCGCTCGGCGAGGTCCTGCGCACGCTCGAGACCTCGCACGGAACGCTCGGCGCCGATGCGCCGTTCCGCATGTTCATCAAGCCGTTCATGGATGCGTGGACCTTCGACGAGGACCGCATCGATCGCTGCTGCACGCATGTCATCCGTCCCGACGGATCGCTCGACAGCTTCTGCCGCTACTACCTCGAGGGTGGCGAGGCGGGATTCCGTTCGCGCGCCGCAATGGGAGCAACCATTTGAGCGACACCTCGCCGACATCGCCGCCCCCGCCACCACCTCCGCAGGCGGGAACGCCGCGCGCAGCCGCATCGAAGCCCTCGCGCTACTTCAAGCCGCACGCCTCGCCGCACTGCGATCACTGTGGTTTCACGCTTCACCAGCTGGTCCCGGGCGGCGTATGCCCCGAATGCGGCACTCCCTACACGCCCGAGTCGGCGGCACGACTTCATGTCGGACCCACCGCGATCGAGGCACTCCGGGGCGTGTTCCTGCCGTGGCTCCTGCCTGCGTTCCTGGGTGCAGTCCCGATCCTGAGCTTCGGTTCAGGCAGGCCCGGAATCGGCGCCCTGCTGATCCTGATCGTGCTCACGCCGGCCACGATGACCTGGGCGTCGTATCGATCCGCCCGATATCTCTTGGCGCTCGTCTCGGAGACGATCCCGAAGCAGAACGCGGAACGCTCCGGCTTCACGGCGATGAGCGTCGCCACCACGGGGTGCCTCGGAGTCGTCATGACGGGCAGCGTGGTGCTCACCGTGCTCGGCACCATCTTTGCGGTCGCATGCCTGAAGGAACTGCCGCCATGACGGCGCGTTCTCTCCGGGCGACCACCGTTTCCTGTCCCCCTGCCGCCGCCGGCCGGCAACCCTGAACCCGGCATGACCCAGCACGATCCGACCGCCCGCGAACTCTTCGAGGTGCTCATCCGCGAGCACGGCGACGGTCTGCTCGCGTCGATCCGCGCGATGGGTGCGGGCAGCAACGCCGACGACATCTTCCAGGACACGGTGGTCGTGGCGTGGCGGCGACTCGCCGACTACGACCGCGCACGCCCCTTCGGTCCGTGGCTACGCGGCATCGCGCGCATGATCGCGCTCGACTACGCCGGCCGCCGCGCGCGCATGCGCCTCGCCGCCCCCGAGGTGGTCGAGGCGATCGAGCACGACCTCGCCGCCTTCGACCGCTTCCGCGGCGACGGCGCCGAGGCCGCGATGAGCTTCCGCGAACGGCTCGCGGCGCTCGATGACTGCATCGGGCGTCTGCCCGCGCGCTATGCGGAGACCATCCAGGCCGCCTACCGCGACGCGCACACGCTCGGCGACATCGCGCGCGCGTTCGGCGAGCAGGAGGAGACGATCAAGAAGCGGCTGCAGCGTGCACGCGCCCTGCTCGAGACCTGCCTCGGTGCGAAGGGCGCCTTCGGCGACTCGCCACGGGAGTCACTCGCATGAACGAAGGCCGCGACCGTCTGATCGACGCGCTCCTCGCGCAGCATCTCGGCGAATCGCCGCTGCGGATGGAGCAGCGCTACGCGCGCGCGTTCGCTGCACTCGAATCCCCGCGGGCGTCCGCTGCGGAATCACGCATGCCCGCGCGACGCCGCGCCCTGCAATGGGCGCGTGCGGCGCTGATCGCGCTCGCGGCGGGCACGCTGTTCCTTCTGATGCCCGACGAGACGCGCGCGGAGAGCGTGCTCGCGCAGGTGATGTCGGGCGAATCACGCGCGCGCGCCGCCGAGACCGAGCGACGCTACGAGGTGACGGTGGTGCTGCCGCGCCGCGCACCCGGCTCGCGCGAGCGCGATGCGGAGCTCACGGGACACTGGGACATGCGCGGCGACGAGTCGCGGCTCGAACTGCGCGATGGCGACGGACCCGCGCTGATCCGCGCCGACTCGATCGAGGGCGCGTGGGAGATGCGCGAGGGCGGCCCCGTGCATGATCTCGAGACGCGTGAACTCTGGCCTCGCTGGATCGAGGAGCGCGACGGGCGCATCGCGGTCGAGCGCATGGACGAGCTGCTCGGGCTGATCCAGCGCTCCTACGAACTGGCGTTCGCGCGCGGCGGCGACGAATCGCCCGAACATCTCCGCGGCGCGCTTCACCTCGTGGCGGCGCGACGGGTGCGCGCCCGCGGCCCCAACGAAGTCGACCTGTGGATCGACACCGAACGCAATGTCGTGCTCGAGGCGCGGATGCGCTGGTCGCCCGAGGAGGGCGCGTCCGGCGCGCCGGGGCGAGGTCCGCGCGGGATGATGGGCGGTGGACCGGGTCCGCGGCTTGGCGCGGGACCTGCTGGTGGACCGGGAGGTCCTCCGGGCATGCGACCTGGACGGCCCGCCGAGCACGATCATCCCGCGCCTCCGCGACCGACTCGTGGAGAGGGGCGCGATCGGATGCCGCCGTCCGGTGGCGAAGACTACCGCGCGGTGCCCGGAGCGCTTCCGACCTTCCCCCCGGTGGAACTCCGTCTGCGTCGCATCGAACCGATCTCCTTCCCGGTCGACCACTTCGCGCGCCCGCAGTCCTCCGCTACAGCAGGATGACCGCGGCGACCGCGATGGCCAGGGACACGGCGAACGCCGGAAGCACCTCGCGGAACACCTCGCGCGTTCCGGCGACACGCGTCACGCCGAGCTTGAACACGGTGTTCACCGACAGCGCGATCAGCGTCGCGCGACCTGCATCCTGCACGGAGAGCGCCTGCTCCGACACCTCGCGCGCCGAACTGAGCGCGATCGCGTCCATGTCGGTGATGCCGGACACAGCCGCAACCGCGAAGAACGCGCCCATTCCCAGGTAGGCGATCGTCGCCTTCGTCACCACGCGGATGACGACGAATGCCATCGCGAACGCCAACGCCGAGCTCAACTGGGTGGGATTGCGCGGCTTCGGAATGTCGCCGGCATGCGCGGTGGAACCTCCCAGGCTCCGCACCTTCTGCATGCCGGCGCCGAGCGAGACGGCGGCGATCGCAAGGAGCACGGGCCAGAGTCGCGCGAGCATCGTGGGCGCCGCCACGCCGAGCAGCACCATGAGGCGCAGCGGCAGCACGCCGCAGGAGAGCAGGACGACCGCCGCGGAAAGTCGGCCGATGCCGTCCTCCCGCGCACGCCGCGATGCGCCGACCGTTGCCGCGGTGCTCGACACGAGTCCGCCCAGCGCACCCGTCGCGATGGTGCCCGCGCGCGCTCCGAGCAGGACCTGCGCGATGTATCCGACGAGGCTGATCGCCACGACGAGCACCACGAGCAGCCACGCCGCGCGCGGATTCACCGCCTCGAGCGGCCCGAGCGCGCGGTCGGGCAGCACCGGCAGGATGACGAGCGCGATCAGCACGAAGGTCGCGATCGCGCGCACATCCTCCTTGCCGAGACGCCGGATCGCGGCATGCAGCGGATCGCGGATGTAGAGGAGGAGGAAGAGCACGCCTGCACCCGCGACCGCGATCGCGCGCTCGCCGAGCACCGCGTATCCGCCGAGGAGCGTCGTCGCGATCAGGGCGAACGCGGTGGTCAGTCCGATGTCGCGGAACGCCTCGCGATCGGAGCCCGCGCCTCGCGTGGCGCGGCCGGCCGCATACAGCCCGCCCCAGACGCCCGCGATCCCGAGCACCGTCGCCACGATGATGAGCGCCCACGGCGTCGCGCCCGCCGGCGTGAGCAGCGCGCTCAGGCCGCCGATGAACCCCGCGAATCCGAAGGTGCGCACGCCCGCCACGGTGTCGGGGTTGCGCTCGCGCTCGAAACCCACGAGGAGCCCGACGCCGAGCGCGAGTCCGAGTTCGACCAGGTCCGGCTGCATGGCGCGGAGTGTACGCGTCGGGTGCGACCGCCTACGGGGGGTCGTCGCCCCCTTCGACAGGTACGATGTCCGCCCGTATGTCCGACCTCGCGTCCGCCCTCAACCTCGCCGACCTCGCTGCACTTGCCGCGAAGACGATCGAACCCACGGCGTGGGACTACTACCGCTCGGGCGCATGGGACGAGCGCACACTCGCGCGCAGCGAGGCTGCGTGGCGCGAGTTCGAGATCCACTACCGCGGCATGGTCGATGTCTCCGGACGCCGCACCTCGACAACGCTCTTCGGCCGCACGGTCGCGAGTCCGATCATGGCTGCACCGACGGCGATGCAGCGGATGGCGCATCCGGACGGCGAGTGCGCGACCGCCCGGGCCTGCGCGCAAGCGGACATGACGATGTGCCTTTCGAGCCTCTCGACGACCGCACTCGAGGAAGTGCGCGACGCGACGCGCGCCCCCCTGTGGATGCAGGTCTACATCGCGAAGGACCGTGGCTTCACCCGAAGCCTGATCGCACGCGCGGAGGCTGCGGGAATCGAGGCATTCGCCGTGACCGCCGACACGCCCGTCTGGGGGATCCGCGAGCGCGACATGCGCAACGGGTTCCGCGTGCCCGATGGCCTTCGGATCGTGAACCTCGAGCGCCCGGGCGGTCCGACCGGCCACCAGGGCGTCGGCATCGGCGGCGCGCTTTCGTGGACCATCGACGACTCGCTCACCTGGAGCGATGTCGAACAGCTCTGCTCATGGACTTCGCTGCCGGTGCTCGTGAAGGGGCTCTGCAGGCCCGACGACTGCCGGCGTGCGATCGACGCCGGCGCGCAGGGCGTGTGGATCTCGAACCACGGCGGCCGGCAGCTCGACGGCGCACCGGCCACGGCCGATGTGCTCGCCGCGTGCGCCGACGCAGCGCGGGCGTCGCGATCCTCGACCACGGTCGTCGTCGACGGCGGCATCCGGCGCGGTACCGATGTGCTCCGAGCACTCGCGCTCGGAGCCGACGCCGTCGCCGTCGGCCGCCCGATCCTCTGGGGACTTGGCGCCGGCGGTGAAGCCGGCGTGGCACGCGCGCTTGCGATACTGCAGTCGGAACTTGACCTCGCGATGGCGCTTGCCGGTGTCCCGACGCTCGATGAGCTGCGTAGCCAGGGGCGCGAGCTCGTCCTTCGCCGCGGCTGATGGTGCGCCCGCTGAACCCCATCCTGACGCGGCTTCAGTACGCTGCATGCGTGGTTCCCTCCCTTGCCATCGCACTGGTCGCACTGCAGGCCGCACCGCCTGCAGCGGCATCCGCGCCTCCGATCGAGCATGTCCTGGTTGTCAGCGTCGATGGACTCCGCCCCGATGCGCTCGAGGGCGACGACCTCGCGTCGCGCCTTCCCGCGTTCGCGCGGCTTCTGCGCGGCGCGCACACGCTCGATGCGCGCACCGACGCGGAGTACACGGTCACGCTGCCGAACCACATCTCCATGGTGACGGGGCGACCGGTCCGTGGTCCATACGGCCACCTGTGGACCGACAACACCGATCCGCCTGCACTCCGTGACCTCGGCTCGCTCCACGCGCGCAAGGGCACCTATGTGACGAGCATGTTCGACATCGCGCACGACGCGGGTATCGCAACCGGCTTCGCGACCTCCAAGACCAAGTTCTGGCTGTTCGAGCAGAGCTACGGATGGCAGGCGGGCGGCGTCGACACGACCGGCGCGGACAACGGCCGCGCGAAGATCGATGCGTTCCTCTTCGCGGAGCACACGATCGACCTTGCGGGCGCCGTGGCCGACCGCCTGAAGCGCCACGCCGTTCGCTCGCTCGACTTCGCGCACTTCGCGGCACCCGACACCGTCGGACACAGCTACGACTGGGACATGCGGCGCGGCTCGCGGTATCTCGCGGCGATCGAGGAGGTCGATCGTGGGCTCGCGTTGATCCTCGACGCGATCGAAGGCGACGCGGAACTGCGCGGCCGGACCGCGATCCTGCTGACCGCGGACCATGGCGGCGGCGTGCCCCGCCGAACGCACACGGACATCACCTGCCCGCTGAACTTCCGAGTCCCTTTCATCGCGTGGGTCGGCGGCGACCGCACCCCGGCGGACCTCTACGAGCTGAATCCGACGCGCGCGAGGCCGGGGCGCGAGGAAATCGGCGAGCGCGATGCGAACCCGCAGCCGATTCGAAACGGCGATGTGGCGAATGCTGCGATGCAGCTTCTTGGCCTACCAAGCGTCTACGGGTCTTTTTATGGGGCTCTCGAGCCGCTCCGTACTTCCTCACCGGCGCCCTGAGGAAATTCGAGTCGTTTTTACGCTGTGGTGTATTTGGCGTCTGCGCCTCGGCTCTGTGGCACATGAGCACACGCACCTCTGGTGCTCCAAGACGCGACGGGCCGTTGGCATGTGATCGGAAGGTCTGATGCCAGCGGCCCGCGTCTTTTTTACCGCCCCTGCCCACGCAAACCGATCTGAGCGTCGATTTCACGCTTGTCGGATTTGGAGATCCGAGGAGTGGTGCTACCTTGTCATTTAAGGGAGACGGTCTCGCGACCGTCGCAAGTGAGGTTGTAGGGATCTGGCGAGCGGGAACTCGCCGGAACTAAGGGAGTTTGAAAATGCAGTCTTTTCTTCGCGCAGCCGCGCTGTCGGCTGTTGCTCTCGCGGCGACCCAGGTCGCCAGCGCGGGTTTCGTCTATCAGTCCACCGACCGGGCCGTGAGCGTCTCCGTTGCGGGTTCGGTCGCGGACAGCGAGCAGAACTTCGGGAGCGGATCCTGGTTCGGTAGCGCGAACGCGCTCGGAACCGGCTACACCGGTCTCGCCACCCAGGGCTCGAATCTCGGCGCCATGGAGATGACCTTCGTGGGCGCGGCACAGCTCGAGGCGAGCGTCGTTGCGGCGCTCATGGCCACCAGCACCGCCACCATCGAGTTCCTCGCCGACTCGACCGAGTCGATCAGCTGGATCGCGGGTCTGGCGCGTCAGTCGTCGGGTGCGGGCAACTCCGCCTCGATCGGCCTCTCCGTCGTCGACATCGCCTCGGGCGACATCCTCCTTGCCTTCTCGGGACCGTCGAACGGCTCGGGCAGCTTCGATGTCGTCTCGGGACGCAGCTACCGCGTGAGCCTCTCCGCGATGGCGAACCTGAGCGGTGCCTCGAGCTCCAGCGCCAACTACAACGTGGGCTTCTTCTCGAGCGTGCCGACCCCCGGCGCGATCGCGCTGCTCGGCCTCGCCGGACTCGCCGGCCGCCGCCGCCGCTGACCCGTCGGCGCATGACGCCGGCATGACGCCGGCATGACATCGGGCTGCCCCGCCCGCATCACTCACTTCCCCGAAGTGTTTCCCAGAAACGAACGAGCCGCGCACGAATCGTGCGCGGCTCGTCTTTTTCAGTCGGCCGTTCGTACCGAACCAAGCCGGCTCACGGCTGCTTCGCGCTCGTGAAGCGGTGCACCATGTTGTGCTCGTAGGTCTGGCCGGGACGCAGCACCACATTCGGCCATCCATCCTTCCCCTGCTTGTTGATCGAATCGGGGAAAGCCTGCGTCTCGAGGCAGAGCGCGCCGTTCTTCGCGTAGACCGCGCCGTTCTTGCCTGGCACGCCGTCGAGGAAGTTGCCCGTGTAGAACTGGATGCCCGGCTGGTTCGACCAGACCTCCATCGTGCGGCCCGACTTCGGGTCGTGCAGGATCGCCGAGAGCCACATGCCCCGCGCCTTCGGCGCCTGATCGAGCACGAAGTTGTGGTCGTATCCGCCCGGATCGTCCTTCGTCGCGGGCATCGCGGCGAAGTCCTTTCCGATCGCCTTCATGATCGTGAAGTCGAGCGGCGTGTTCGCGACCGGCGCGATCTCGCCCGTGGTGATGAGCGTCGCATCGACGGGCGTGTAGCGCTTGGCGGGAATCTGCAGCATGTGGCCCAGGATGTCGCCCGAGCCATGCCCCGCGAGGTTCCAGTAGGTGTGATGCGCGAGGTTCACGCAGGTCGGCGCATCGGTCGTCGCGCTCATCTTCACCGCGAGTTCGTTCGCGGCCGTGAGCGTGTAGACGACCTTCACATCGACATTGCCCGGATAGCCCTCCTCGCCGTCCTTCGAGCGGTAGGTGAAGGTCACCTCGGGGCCGTTCGGCGTGAGCTTGCCGTCGCCGCTCCAGACGACCTTGTCGAAGCCCTTCACGCCGCCGTGCAGGTGGTTGGGGCCGTTGTTCGTCGCAAGCGCGTACTCCTTGCCGTCGATCGTGAACTTGCCGCCGGCGATGCGGTTCGCACAGCGACCCGCGGTGCAGCCGAAGTACTGGGTGCGCTCGACATACGCCTGCGCGCTCGGTCGGCCGAGGACGACATCGGCGACCTGCCCCTTCGCATCGGGCACCTTGAGCGACACGACGATCGTGCCGTAGTCGGTGATCTCGGCCTCCATGCCATTGCCGTTCTTCAGCGTCCAGAGGTGGACGGGCTTGCCGTCGACCTCGCCCCAGTCCTTCCGCTCGATGCTGCCGACGGTGCCGGAATCGGCGCGCTCGGGACGCGGCGGAGCGGCATCGGCAGCAAAGGCCAGCGCCGAGAGTGCGAGGGGGACTGCGAGCATCAGCAAGGTGTGGTTCTGCATGGTTTTCTCACTTGATCGAGTGCGGCGCGAGGCGCCGCGTCCTGGGCATGACTAGCGCGCGCCGCCGAGCGCAGCACCGCGGCGCTCGAGCCGGCTCGCGAGGAAGCGGCGCACGAGTTCGTCCGCGGCCACGCCGAGGAGAAGCACGGCTCCGATGACGGCGAACTCGAGCTGCGACGAGAGACCGACGAGGATGATCGTCGTGCGCAGCACCTGCAGCGTGGCCGCGCCGAACACGACGCCCGTCACGCTGATCTCGCCGCCGCGCAGGCTGCAACCCCCGAGCACCGCCGCCGCGATCGCGTAGAGCTCGTAGAAGTTTCCGAAGTCGGACGGCTGCGCGCTACTGATGTCGAAGATGAACAGCATGCCGCCGAAACCCGCGAGCAGGCTGCAGCCGACATACGAGAGCGTGATGAGCCACGCGGTCGGCACGCCCGAGTAGCGCGCGGCGCTCTCGTTGCGTCCGGTCGCGAGCAGCCAACGGCCCCAGACCGTGCGCGAGTAGAAGAGTCCGATGACGAGCGCGAGGGCGAGCGCGGGAATGACCGTCGCCGGCAGCAGGTACTCGGTGAGCCCAGGTACGGGAATGCGGCCGGTCGCGATCTGCCGCACCTCGCCGTACTCGCCCATGAAGCCCTGCGTCTGGTCGCCGGTCATCCAGCGCGCGATGCCGCGGTAGAGAAGCAGGCCGCAGAGCGTGACGAGGAACGGCTGCAGACGCAGGCGCGTCACGAGGAGGCCATGGCAGAGGCCGAGCACGGCCGACAGCGCGAGTACGGTCGGGATCACCGCCCACGGCGACCATTCGTGCTCGACCAGCAGCCACGGGGTCATGATGCCTGCGAGGCAGACGACGGAGCCGATCGAGAGATCGATGCCACCGGTCACGATCACGAGTGCGGCGCCGAGCGCGAGGATCGAGTACAGCGCCGTGCGCTGCGAGAGCTGCATGAGGTTGATGCCGCTGAGGAAGTTCTCGCCGTAGATCGTCGCGAACAGGAAGATCGCGATGAAGATGCAGATGATGCCGAGTGCCTTCTTCATGGTGCTCTCTTCATGGTGCTTGCTTCACGATTCCCTCGTCGCGGCGTTCGCAGCGGTCGGGGCAGCGCCGTCATGGGACGCTCCGCCCGTCGCAAGGTGCATGATGGCGACTTCCGTCGCCTCGTGCGCGGCGAGTTCGCCCGCGACGGCGCCCTCGTGCATCACGATGATCCGGTCGGCGAGCATGAGGACCTCCTCGAGCTCGCTCGATGCGAATACGACGGCGCTGCCGCACTCGGCCAGGCGGCGCACCTCCGCGTGGATCTCGGCGCGCGCACCGACATCGACGCCGAGCGTGGGCTCGTCGAGCAGGAGCACCGCGGGGTCGACCGCGAGCCAGCGGCCGATCACGGACTTCTGCTGGTTGCCGCCCGAGAGCGCCTGCACGCGACGCGAGGGAACGGGCGGTCGGAGCTGCATGCGGGCGATCATGCGCGAGACGAGGCCCGCCTCGGCACGGGCGTCGACGAGCCGTGCGCGGCTCTCGCGGTCGATCCATGCGAGCGACATGTTCACCGCGACCGAGTCCTCGAGGAAGAGGCCGTTGCGCGCGCGATCCTCGGGCACCAGCGCGATGCCGCGGCGTACGCGGGCGCTCGCACCGCCGTCCACCGCGACGCCGTCGAGCTGCACGCGGCCATCGTGATCGACGAGACCCGCGATCGCCTCGAGAATCTCCGTGCGACCTGCGCCGACGAGGCCGGCGAGCCCCACAATCTCTCCCGCACGAACCTCGAACGACACGGGACGCCGGCGCGCATGCGCACCGACGACGCGGTCGACCCGCAGTCGCACGCGCGCGTCCGCGGGCGTGACGCGACGCTCCGCGCGCGCGATGTCGCGCCCGACCATGAGCCGCTCGATCGTCGCGCGATCGAGTTCCTCCCGGGCGAGTTCGCCGGTCAGGCGGCCGTCGCGCAGCACGAGCACGCGGTCGGCGATCTTCAGCACCTCGTCGAGGTGGTGCGACACGAACACCACGGCCACGCCGCGCGCGCGGAGTTCGCCCATGATCGCGAGCAACCGCTCGGTCTCGCGCGCGGTCAGGCTCGAGGTCGGCTCGTCGAGGATGACGACGCGCGACTCAATCGAAAGCGCCTTCGCGATCTCGACGAGCTGCCGCTGCGCGATCGGCAGCGATCCGCACGGCGTCGAGGGCGGTACATCGAGTCCGACGAGCGAAAGCCAGCGTCGCGCATCGTCGCGCATCCTCCGCCGGTCGAGCCAGCCGAACCGCGACGGCTCGCGGCCGAGGAAGATGGACCCCGCGACATCGAGGTTCTCGGCGAGGTTCAGCTCCTGATGCACCAGCGCGATGCCCGCGCGCGTGGCGTCGCGCACGCCGTCGAGCTCGACATCCACCAGCCGCCCCGAGCGATCGGCGACCTGCAGCGCGCCCGCGCTCGGACGCACCACGCCCGACAGGATCTTGAGAAGCGTCGACTTGCCCGCGCCGTTCTCACCGACGATCGCAAGGACCTCGCCACCGCGGATGTCGGCGTCGATCCCCCCCAGCGCCGTGACGCCCGAATAGCGCCGGCTGACGCCGCGCACGCGCAGGAGAACGGGGCGCTCCGCCTGCATGGGCGGGCCTACTTCGCGTCCTTGCCGGCCTTCAGCTTCGCCTTGAGGTCCTTCCAGAAGCTCTCCGCGTTGTCCTTGCGGATCACGCGCGCGGGAATGTTGATGACGCCGTTCGCGGGCACCATCGACATGTCTCCCTTGCAGAAGGCGTTCAGCACCTTCACGCTCTCGTAGCCGTAGCCGTAGGGATCCTGGACCACCGTGCCGAGCACGAAGCCCTCCCTGATCGCCGCGATGACATCGGCACCCTCGTCGAACGCGGCGAGCTGGATCTTGCCGACCTTGCCCGTCTGGCGGAGCACCTCGACGGCGAGCGTCGAGTTGTATTCGAAGAGGCCGGTCATCAGCGCGAGGTCGGGATGCTTGATGATGACATCCTCGATGTTCGCCTTCGCCTTCGCGCGGTCGAACGAGTCGGTCCAGGTGCCGACCACCGTGTAGCCGTTCTCGGTGAACACCTTCGACGGTTCGTCGTAGCGCGTCGGATCGGGCGAGCGGTCGAGGAGACCGTCGATGAAGCCCTGGCGGCGGCGCTTCGCGTTGTCCTGCTCGAGGCGGCCGATGAAGATCGCGACCTTGCCTCCCTTGCAGCCTTCGCGGGCGAGCTTGCCGCACATCAGGCCCGCCTCGTAGTTGTCCATGCCGATGTAGCAGAGGCGCGGCGCATTCGGCGCATCCGAGTCGTTGGTGATGAGGAGGCTCTTCCCCGCGACGAGATCGAGCACCTCGGCCTGGTTCGTCGGATCGATCGGACTGACGGAGATGCCGTCGATTCCCTTGATGACGAGATCCTCGAGCATCCGCTTCTGGTCGCCGAGGCCGCCGCCGGGGAACTCGACCGTGACATCGCAGTCGATGTCCTTCGACTTGCCCGCGGCGATGGCGCCGGCCTTCGCGATGGTCCAGAAGTCCGCGACGCCGTTCGAGACGAACGCGACATGCGGACGCTTCTTCGGCGCGGCCTTGAACGCGGCGATACGGTCCTTCTGCGCGGCGACGAGATCGTCGGCGGCCGGGGCTGCGGCCAACAGTCCGGCCGAAAGGCCGGCGAGCGCGACGATCGAGATCAGCTTCTTCATGGTGCTCTCCTCAGCTGCGTTGCGGCGCGGTCAACCGACCGTCATGCCGCCGTTCACATGGATGTCCTGCCCCGTCACGAAGTTCGACGACTCGCCCGCGAGGAACACCACGGTTCCTGCGAGATCCTGCGGGATTCCCCAGCGACCCATCGGAATGAGGCGCCGATACGCCTCCTTCTCATGCTCCGGGTCGTTGGCATGACGCTCGACCGGAATCCAGCCCGGCGCGATCATGTTCACCGTGATGTTCCACGGCGCGAGCTCGTTGGCCATCGAGCGCGACCAGCCGATCTGCCCGCCCTTGGCGGCGACATACGCGCTGAACGGCGCGACGCCGCGGTTGAACACCTCGCTGGTGATGTTGATGATGCGACCCCACCGCTGCTTCTTCATGTGCGGAAGCACCTCGCGCGCGAGCAGGTACGGGCTCTTCACGAAGAAATCGTACATCGACTGGTAGAACTCCCAGTCGTACTGTTCGATCGGCATGAGGGGCTGCGCGGGGGTCGCGTTCGGAATCACGATGTCGATCGGGCCGAGCTCCGCGGCGATCGCGGCGCACATCGACTTCACCTCGGCGGGATCGACCACACTCGCGCGGAACAGCCCGCCCTTCAAGCCCTGCGCCCTGTACTCGGCGAAGGTCGCCTCGGCGGTGTCCTTCCCGTTGGCGTAGTTGAATGCGACCTTGGCACCCGCGGCGCCGAGGGCGAAGGCCATCGCCTTGCCGAGGCCCTTCGAGGAGCCGGTGACGAGCGCGACCTTGCCTTCGAGACTGAAGTTCGGGGCATGCATGGGATGCGCAGGATAGCGGAAGCGGCCTCAATCTCGGTCGACGATCGCCATGAGTTCGCGGGCATTTCGGTGGTACAGCACACCCCCTGCCGCCGATGGAGCAGACATCGACCAGCAGTCGCCGAGCGGCCCGAGGTCGTTCACGGCGACGAGCGCGCTCGCATCCAGCACGGGCGCCGACGCGTCGACCACATACACCGTACCGAGCATGGTTGTGAAGTAGAGATGCGAGCCCAACTGGACAGGCGTCGGGAAGAACGCATCGATCTCCCAGCCGTCGGTGCGCGAGCGGTCCTCGTCGGCGATCTCGACGCCGCGCGCGTCGACGGTCTTCGTGCGCAGCGGCTTGCCGTAGCGGCGCGTGCCGTCGGCGGCGACACCGACGGGAAGCTCGAGGAACTCGACCTTTCCGGTGTCGACATGCACGCGCCCGAGCGAGAAAGCAGGGCCGCTGTGGCCCGCGGGCGCGAAGCCGTTGCGGCGGTTGTTCGTCGTGCACAGGAACCAGTGCCAGCCGTTCGACACGATGTTCGTGTGCCACTGCGGATGGACATGCAGGCGCTCGCCCGCCGCGAGCGGGAACGAAGGGTCGGCGACGGCCGCGAGTTCGACGCCGACAAGCCGCTCGCCGGACGCACGCGCGAGATCGACCGCACCCGACAGCGACTGCTCGCGCACGAGCGCGCCCGATGTCGCATCGATCACGAGATGCGACTGCTCGCGGCCATTGCGAAACCAGTAGGCGAAGCGTTCGTCCGAATGCAGCGCGTACAGCGCCTCCCAGCCTTCGCCGCCTTCGGGCTCGAACGACCACACGCGCTTGCCGTTCGCAGGATCAACCATCGAGAGGCCGATCGGCCGCTCGGGCACATCGTGCGGGCCGCCGCGACCGATCAGGATCCCGTGCGGACCAAGCACGGGCGTGCAGTAGAAGGTGCAGGAATCCTCGGAGATCCACGCGACCTGTCCCGTCGCGCGATCGATCGCGTGCAGGTAGTTCCAGTCGTCGCGCGCGGCGTCGTAGCGCGGGTGGTCCTTGGCGATCGGCTCGATGGTGACGAGGAACTCGCCGACCGCGATCGGCTCGCACTGGCGGTTGAAGGGGAACTCCTCGGGCTGGGTGCGGAACTCGCGGCGCCACACCTCGCCGCCGTCGTGCGTGAAGCACGCCATCACGCCCGACGAGTTGAAGAACCACACGCGCTCGTCGCTCGCGACCGGCGACCACGAGGTCGAGTCGCTGAACGCGTACATCTGCGGGCTTGCGCGGCCGCCCGTGAGTTCGCGCGACCAGAGCAGCTTGCCCGTCGCGCGGTCGATGCAGTGGCCGAGCACGCGGTTCGACTGGCGCGGTCCGTCGGCCGGCTGCTCGGGGAAAGTCTCGACGAAGATGCGGTCGCCCGCGACGGCAATGCCGCCCTGCCCCGAGTTCGGAAGCGGGCACTTCCACAGGATGTTCTCGTTGCGCGCGACCGACCACGCGGTGGGCGCGGCCGCCTCGGGGACGATCCAGTCGGCGTGCGGCCCCGCGGCCTGCGGCCACGAATCACGGGAAACGCACGAGGCGAGGAACAAGAGACCGACGATCGCAGGCAGACCGCGCATCCTCGAAGCGTACAACGCCGGGCGAAGTCACATGGACAAGACCTGCCGCGATCGCTCGGACGCGGACGCACCCGCAGCGCGGGCGCGGAAGCAGGAAACAGCGGAGAGCAAACTCACGGGGTCCTCGCGACACGGAAACCGATGTCGTCG
>JBEAQW010000007.1:0-2848 GCA_041163725.1 Planctomycetota bacterium | reverse complement strand
TCTCCACCGCGCATTCGAAGGTCGACTACTCGGTGATCGCGAAGAACGCGAAGCTCGTCGTCGATACGCGCGATGCGCTGCGCAGCTTCGAGGACGAGATGGGAGCGCGGCTCGTCCGCGCATGACGGAATGACCGCGAATGAGCAGCCAGCCGCCGCCGCCGGACCTTCGGGTCCGCGCGGCGGCTTTGCCAATCGCGCCGCGTCGGGATCCATCTGGACGACCGCCCAGGTGGTGGTCAACAAGGCGGCGACGGTCGTCGCGATGCTCTTGCTCGCGCGGTGGCTGTCCCCCGCCGACTTCGGGCTTGCGAATCTCGCGGCGAGCATCGGCGCGTTCACCTTCCTCATCACGCCCGTCGCGATGGGCGATGTACTTCTCGCGCGTCCGAGGGAGTTCGACCGGCTTGCCGGATCGGCGCTCGCGATGGTGGCGGCGATCGCCATCGTGCTGTTCGTCGGTCTCTCGGCATCCTCGGGAACCATCGAGCACATCTCGCAGCGCGAAGGCATCGCGATCCTGATCATTGTCGCCGCACTACGACCGGTCGCGGACGCCATCCTCGTCCTTCCGAACACCCGGCTCCGGCTCGACCTCTCGTACCGCACGATCGCAAAGGTCGACGGAGTCGTGATCTTCGGCGCGACGCTGCTCGGTCTTGCGATGGCGAGGCTCGGCTACGGGGCGATGTCGCTCACCCTCCCGCCGATCGCCGTACTTGCGGTGCGCGGAGTCGTGTACTGGTTCATCGTCGGGTCCCGTATCCCGCTCCGCGTCGAACGGAGCGGCTTGCGGGAACTGGCTTCGAGGCTGTCCGTCGCCGGACTCGGGCAGTACCTCAACAATGTCATCATGATCTCCGAGGTGCTGGTGCTCGGACTCTTCGCGAGCGAGCAGGAGATCGGACTCTTCGGGCTTGCGTTCCAGCTGGCGACCCAGGCCAACGCGGTGATCGCGCTCCAACTCGGCGCGGTGCTGCAGCCCATCTTCGGACACATGGCCGACGATCCGCAGCGGCAGATCGCGGGCTTCGTGAGAGCGACGCGACTGCTCTCCTCGGTCGCGGTCCCGATCTCGGTCATGCAAGCCGTGCTCGCGCTTCCGCTCTTCGCGATCTGCTTCGACGAGCGATGGCAGGGCTCCATCGCGATCTTCGTCGCGCTGAGCATCGGTCAGACCTTCATGTTCGTGAGCGCACCATCGATCGCACTGCTGAAGGCGCAGGATCGTTTCGGCACCTATCTCCGATGGCAACTCGGTCAGGTGATCGGTGCGGCTGTGCTGTTCGTCGGTGCAGCCGCGCTGGCCGGCGATACGGCGATTTCCGCCGCACGCGCGATCGGGCTGCCTGCGACCGACGATTCCGGTCATGCGCTCGCGGTTGCCATCGCAAGCGCGACGGTCTGGGCCGTTTCCTGTCCGATCGCGGTCTGGCTCGGAGGGCGACCTGCGGGCCTTCCATACCGCAGCTCGCTCCGCATCTTCGTGGAGCCATGGATGGTGATGATTCCGATCGGCATCGTCGTCCTCGGTGCGCGCTACGGACTGCTCCAGGTGATTCCCGCATGGTGGGCCGAGGTAGTCACGCTGTGCGTACTCGGCCCCGTCGCGGTGCTCGCCGGCATCCTCGGTTCGGCTCGCATCCATGCGGATACCTGGACCGACTTGAAGTCGCAGCTTGGCCGGTTCGCGAGGCGGAGGGCGGAGGCGTGATCGTCCATGTGATCGACGATCTTCTGCCCGAGAGCGGTGGCCCGACCACCGTCGTGATCGAGACAGCGTGCGCGCAGGCCGAGCACGAGTCGGTGACGGTGCTCTGCTCGGAGTGCCCCGATTCGGATCGCGATCCCGGGATGATGCGGCTTCGGCAGGCGGGAGTGCGTGTGGTCGTCATTCCGCGTCGCGCGCAGCGTCGTGCGCTCCGGGAGCAGATTTCGCTGCTGCGGCCACGCATCGTCCATATCCATTGCATCTGGGAGAGCCTGCTCCGTCGTGCCGGAAGCACCGCGCGCGCGCTCGGCATTCCGTACGCCATCTCGGCGCATGGAATGATGCATCCGTACAGCCTCGCGCAGGGTTCGCTGAAGAAGCGCATGTACCTCACGCTCTTCCGTGCACACTTCATAGGCGCAGGCCTGCACCTGGCGCTGAACAGCGAGGAGTCGGCGAACATCGCGCATCTGTTCGGGCGTCCGGTCGAGGTGCTGCAGAACGGTGTCGCGGTTCCGTCACGACGGCGCACCGATGGCGCTGCGCTTCGCGCCACGATTCCTGCACTCGGTTCGCGTCGCTACATCCTCTTCCTCGGTCGGCTTCATCCCATCAAGGGCGTGGATCTCCTTCTCCGCAGCTATGCGCAGGCCGTCGCGAGCGGCTGCGATGCGGATCTTGTCATCGCGGGTCCGGACGAAGGATCGAGGGGCGATCTTGTGCGGCTTGCCGGCGAACTCGGACTTGCAGCGCGCGTGCACTTCCCGGGAGGGCTCTTCGGAGACGCGAAGTGGGACGCACTCGAGGGATGTGCACTGTTCGCGCATCGACCACGCTACGAGGGATTCGGCATTTCCGTGATCGAGGCGCTCGCGACCGGTGCGCCCGTCGTGATCACGGAGCGCTGCCTCATCGACGGCATCCGGGATGGCGGACGCGTGCATCTCGCGCCCGACGACGATTCCGGCTTCGCACGGCGATTGCTCGAGGCGCTCGCGAGGGGAGGCGACTCGGCGATTGCCAGCGGATTCGAGATTCCGACATGGACCGCCATCGCCACGCGGCTCGTCGGTCTCTACCGTATCGCCGGCGCGGCGGAATGACCCGTCGCCCCACGCGGCGGATGCAGTGATCCGCG
>JBEAQW010000006.1:0-25180 GCA_041163725.1 Planctomycetota bacterium | reverse complement strand
TCGTCCTCGTAGAGGAAGACGGCCGGAACCGGCCAGTTCTCGAGCACGGTGGACAGGAACTTCTCGCGATCCCGTGGGCGCCAAACCGAGCGACGCTGAAAGCTCGGCTGTAGATCGAGCTGTCGGGCCTTCAGCTGATTGGCGAAGTCCTGGACCGTGCGCTGATTGAAGGTGTACACCAGTTCAGGTTGAGACATTGAGAAGCCCGTGCGTTGACTCGTGGTGATGTTTGAACCCGCCGGTTGGCAACATAACGATCAGATCCCGTGGAGACCACCTGAGTCGAGCAGGCACAGTTGAACCACCCCCGATTTCTGGTCCAGCACTACGAGAGTCGGGCTGGTTCCACCGATCGCGTCACCGCTTCACTTCTTGGCACCGCCACGCTCCGGGCTCACAGCGGGTCGCGCCCACCCCGCGCAGCGAGGATGGGTCGGAACTCGCCTCGAAGGCGGTGCGAGCAGATCGGCACGGGCACGCTCGACATCGACCCGGGGTCACCTTGGCAGAATGGGATCGTGGAGAGCCTCCACGGTCGGCTGCGTGACGAGTCGCACTTGTCGGAGATCCTCGCGACGCTGGCCGGGGCGAGGCTGCTGGTGGACCGATGAGAGCGGTGCGGTCACGGAGCGCCCTTCGTAGAGATAACACCCTGCATGCAGGATCTGGGATTCATAAGCTCTCAGAGAGAGCCCCGATCAGGGGAGGCTGCGACTCGAACGGCTCCTGCAGTGAACGGTCCGGTCTCTCTGCAGTTTTGTCGAATGAACAGATCTCAGTTGACCGGTGCGGAGACTCGATTCAACCTGGCTCTAGAAGACTTTCCGTTCCCGCCCATGCTCTTCATTGCCTCGCTTGTGTTCGTCGTGTGCTCAGCTCTTGTGTTTGCCGCGTTCGCCGTGGCGCACGAGTTGGTCGGCAGGGAGAAGACCAGAGTTTGGGTCAGGGGACTCCCAAGTCGCCTGAAACATGGCGCACTGGGCTTGCGCAGAGCCGCGACCGTGCTGCCCCGGGCGAGCTCGACGTCAGCCTGACGCAGCTCGTTGACGATCTCCTCCGCCTTGAAACGCCTGCCTGGCATGGCCTGACCTCCTGAAATGCGCCGGATACCAAAGTCCGGCTTGGTACGGTTTCAGGGGGAAAGGTCAGTCGATCTCCTTCCGGGTCTTCGTCGCTTCCTCGCCAAACCCCATGCCCACCCACCGCATCTACTCCACCCCCTTCGCCGGCGTCTACCCGCACTACATCGCGAAGGCCGAGCGGAAGGGCCGCACGAAGGACGAGGTCGACGAGATCATCCGCTGGCTCACGGGGTACACGCAGCGGCAGCTCGAGAAGCACATCGAGGCGAAGACCGACTTCGAGACCTTCTTCGCGAAGGCGACGAAGATCAACCCTGCACGCACGCTCATCACGGGCGTCGTCTGCGGCGTCCGGGTCGAGAGCGTCGAGGAGCCCCTGATGCGCGAGATCCGCTACCTCGACAAGCTCATCGACGAGCTCGCGAAGGGGAAGGCGATGGAGAAGATCCTGCGGAAGCCGGAGTGAGGTGGGCGGCGGGCGTGGATTTCCGCGGTGAGATCTTGACGAGTGTAACTTATGCGTTACAATCTGCGAGGTGGAATTGAGGCGCTACACCTCCAAGGATGGCCGCGATCTCGTGGGGACTTGGCTTCGCTCGATCCGGGATCCCGTGGCGAGGGCGGCCGTCGCGATCCGCATGACCCGCCTCGCGGCTGGGCATGCGGGCGACAGCAAGCCTGTTGGCGGAGGTGTGCGCGAGCTGCGCGTCGACGTCGGGCCCGGGTACCGGCTCTACTACGCGAGGGTCGGCGCCCAGCTCGTCCTCCTGCTCTGCGGAGGCGACAAGCGGCGGCAACGAGCGGACATCGCGCTGGCGAAGGCGCTGCTCGAGGATCATCGGCGCAGGACATCGACGCAGGCGTAGTAGCGGCAAGACCCCACGTAAACCCCCGCAAGACCCAGAGCGATGGGCACCACGAAGAACGGAGTCGCGACGCATGGCCAGAAAGGCAAGCACCTCCCCCGACATTTCCCACGACGAGGCCCTGGTCGCCGAGCTCCGCGATGATCCCGCGTTCGCGACGGCGTACCTCAAGGCGGCACTCGCCGAGAGCGAGGATCCGCAGGTGCTGCTGATCGCCCTCCGTCAGGTGGCGAGCGCGCACGGCATGGCCGAGGTCGCCGGCCGCGCGCGCATCGAGCGCGAGAGCATGTATCGCGCGCTGTCCTCGAAGGGCAACCCGCGCTTCTCGACAATCGTTGCAATCCTTGGCGCGCTCGGGCTCACGCTCAGCGTCGAGCCGACGCACACGCGGGTGCGGGTACGGGCGACGGGAGGGAAGACGGCGAAGCGTGGGACTTCGTCGAAGTCGGCGGCGAAGTCCACCAAGGGACGCGCTGCGTAGGTGCGAACGACCCGACTCCTCACGGTAGGCATGGTGGCCGTATTCGCGCGAGGGTCGATCGTGCGGTGGATCGAGTGTTCCTGCACACGGGCCAACAGGCGCGACGCTTCGAGTCGTTCGTCCGATCAGGTACGCAGCGGCCTTTCGGGTGCGTGGGCGCGGATCATCGTCGGACAGTCCACGAAGCCGCGGCAAGGTCGATTCCTGCCGTCGTTCGCTCGGTGGACTTCGGCCTTGCCTTCATCCATGCGCACTCGGATCGCTGGGCTCCATGAGCTTGAGTTCTCGCCGGCTCTCGCGCCACCCGCACTCCCCAAAAACCGAACACGCGCACTGTCGGAGTGAGCGCGCGCGTTCGGAACAACTGGTTGCGGATGTTGTCGGCCCGACGCCGCGCGGAAGGTGAATCAATCGACGGTTCGATCGGTCACCGGGTTGCGCAGTCTGCGCCGTTCCGTCTGCAGTGCGGGGCTTGCCTCGAGCCCCGCTTCACACCCGCGACAACATGTTGCCTTCAACCGCGCGCCGCGTCAAACGGCATCGGTGATCTTTCGCGGGATCTTCCTCGCTGCTCGTCCTCGCCGTGTCGCTCGTCCTCATGCACACGCCGCATCCGCGGTGGCTCACGACTCGCGTTCGGACTCCGCGTCGTCGTCGGCCGTCGGCTCGCCGAAGATCGCGCTTCCGACGCGCACCATGTTCGAGCCGCACTCGATGGCGACCTCGAAGTCGCCGCTCATCCCCATCGAGAGGATGTCGAAGCGCTCGCCGCCCGAGCCGATCGCGCGGATCTCGTCGAACAGCTCCTTGCAGCGGATGAAGGTGCGGCGCGCGTCGTCGAGGCTGCCGGTGTTCGGCGCCATGCACATCAGGCCGCGCGGCCGGAGCGCCACCATCGTGTCGATCATGTCGACGAGGTGCCTCGCCGCCGCCGGCGCGCAGCCGTGCTTCGAGCGCTCGCCCGCGACATTGACCTCGATCAGGACATCGACCGGGCCGAAGTTCTCGCCGCCGGGCCCCGCGCCGCGGTCCTCGGCGTACTCCTGGAGCTCCTCCGCGAGCCGCAGCGAGTCGACGGAGTGGATCAGGCGCACGGTGTCGACCGCCTGCTTCACCTTGTTCCGCTGGAGCGAGCCGATCATGTGCCAGCGCACGGGCGTCACGACCGCGCCGCGCTCGGCGCGCCGTGCGTTGAATTCCTCGATCAGCGCCGCCCGCTGCACCAGCTGCTGCACGCGGTTCTCGCCGAGGTCGACATGTCCGAGCGCGACGAGCTCGCGGATCGCCTCGATCGACGCGTACTTCGTCACGGCGACCACCACGACCTCGCCCGCGCGACGGCCCGACTTCTCGGCGGCGCGCGCCACGCGCGCACGCACATCGTCGTAGCGCTCGCGAAGCGTCGTGGCTCCGCTCGCGGCTCCGGTCGTGGCCCCGGTCGTGGCCCCCGCGGACATCGGAACTTCGGTCATGGGAACCTCCCGCAGCTGTGCAGCGGACTTGCCGCTCGCTGCGACGGTGCTCGATCTTTCTTTCGGTGCTGCTGGCATGGCGGTAGGGGGAGAGTAGCCATCGTTCCCGCCGCGCACAAGCGGAAGCGGCGCTAGGCTTCCGTGCACGATGACTTCGCCGATGAACCCGCCGATCGATCCGCCTGGTGCGCTCCGCAACACGCCCTGCGTCCTCATCGTCCGCGACGGCTGGGGACAGTCGCCGCACCGCGACCGCGACGCGACGAACGCCATCGTGCGCGCATCGACTCCCGTCGACGCCCGGCTCGCACGCGACTATCCGCGCACGCTCATCCGCACGAGCGGCGAGGATGTCGGGCTCCCCGTCGGCCCCGACGGCCCCGTCATGGGCAACTCCGAGGTCGGCCACCAGAACATCGGCGCCGGGCGCATCGTCGACCAGGAGCTCATGCGCATCACGAACGCGATCCGGCGCGGCGATCTCGCGACCCAGCCCGTCCTCCTCGCCGCGGTCGCGCACATCGCCCGCACCGGCGGGAACCTCCACTACCTCGGGCTCGTCTCCGACGGGCAGGTGCACAGCGACCTCGGGCACCTGCTCGCGCTCGTCGACTTCGCGAAGGGGGCCGGCGTCGCCCCCGGGCGGCTCTTCATCCACGCCATCACCGACGGCCGCGACACCGCGCCCACCTCGGCGCCCGGCTACCTGCGCACGCTCGAGACGCACCTCGCGGCGACGGGGCTCGGCTCGGTCGCGACCGTCGTCGGACGCTTCTACGCCATGGACCGCGACCACCGCTGGGAACGCGTGCAGGCCGCCTACGACGCGCTCGTCCGGCCCGGCGGGCGCTCGGCGGCGAGCGCGCAGGATGCGGTCGCCGGCTACTACGCCTCGCCGAGCGACGCCTCGCGCGGTGGCGACGAGTTCATCCTCCCCACGCAGGTCGGCGCCGACGCGCAGGCGATCGCGGCGAGCCGCATCCGCGCGGGCGACGCCGTCCTCTTCTTCAACTTCCGCGGCGACCGTCCGCGCGAGATCACGAAGGCGTTCGTCCTCGACGACGCGGCGTGGTCGAGGGTCGAGCAGGCGAAGCCGGGCGTCGGCGGGTTCGACCGCGGCGGGCGCATCGGCGACCTCTTCTTCGCGACCCTCGCCGAGTACGAGAAGGGTCTGCCGGTCGAGGTCGTGTTCCGCCGCCCGCCGAAGATGGCGAACATCCTCGGCGACTGGCTTTCGCGCAACGGCGTGCGGCAGTTCCGCTGCGCCGAGACGGAGAAGTTCCCGCATGTGACCTTCTTCTTCAACGACTACCGCGAGGAGCCCTTCGAGGGCGAGAGCCGCACGATCGTGCCGAGTCCGAAGGAGGTCGCGACCTACGACCTCAAGCCCGAAATGAGCGCGTTCGGCGTGCGCGACGCGGTGCTCGGGCGGCTGGCCGCCGGCGACTGCGAGCCGGTCCTGATCGTGAACTTCGCCAACGGCGACATGGTCGGGCACACGGGAAGCCTCGAGGCCGCGACGAAGGCGATCGAGGTCGTCGATGCGTGCGTCGGCGCGATCGTCGACGCGGCGCTCGCGCGCGGTGGCAGCGCGATCGTGACCGCCGACCATGGAAACGCCGAGGAGATGTGGGATCCGCGCGCGAACTGCCCGCATACCGCGCACACGAACTACACGGTGCCGTGCTCGGTCGTGGGCGGGGCGTTCAAGGGGCGCGCGCTGCGCGCGGATGGACGGCTCGGCGATCTCGCGCCGACCCTGCTCGAGATGATCGGACTCTCGCAACCGCCCGAGATGACGGGGAAATCGCTGCTCGCATGACGCTGCCGGTGGGGCGGGCTCGGGTAGACTGTGCCCCCTTATGGCACTTCCGCAGATCGCGATCGTCGGCCGCCCGAATGTCGGGAAGTCGAGCCTGTTCAACCGGCTCGTCGGACGCCGCGTGTCGATCGTCGATCCGACGCCCGGCACGACGCGCGACCGCGTGGCGCAGCTGATCGAGGTGCTTCCGCCGACCGACCAGGCGTACGACCGCGCGCGCGACGCCGCGCCGAAGCTCGCCGAGATCGTCGATACCGGCGGCTACGGCGTGTACATGGCCGAGGGCGGCCGCTTCGACGACGCGGGCGAGGACCTCGCGCGGCTCACGCCGCAGATCGAGGAGCAGATCAAGGCGGGCGTGCAGCAGGCGACGCTGATCCTCTTCGTGATCGACGCGCAGTCGGGCGTGACGAGCCTCGATTCGCGCATCGCGCAGCTCATCCGCGAGTCGGGCCAGGCGGGGAAGGTGCTCCTCGTCGCGAACAAGGTCGACGACGACAGCTGGGTCGGCGCGGCGCAGGACGCGTCGCGACTCGGCTTCGGCGAGCCGGTGATGACGAGCGCGTCGAGCGCGTTCGGCAAGCGCGGGTTCCTCGAGACGATCTACGCGCGGCTGCCCGAGTGGGTCGAGCCGGTCGCGGCGCCCGAGATGAAGATCGCGATCGTCGGCAGGCGCAACGCGGGCAAGTCGACGCTCATCAACGCGCTCGCCGGCGAGCCGCGCGTGATCGTGAGCGAGATCGCGGGAACGACGCGTGATTCGGTCGACGTGCGCTTCGAGCTCGACGGCCATTCGTTCGTGGCGATCGACACCGCGGGCGTGCGCAAGCGCAAGAGCTGGGCCGACGACATCGAGTACTACTCGCACCAGCGCGCGAAGGCCGCGATCTCCCGCGCCGATGTGTGCGTGCTGCTGCTCGACGCGCGCGAGCCGATGACCCAGGTCGAGAAGCGCCTGGCGCTCGCGCTGATCGAGCAGCACAAGCCCACCGTGATCGCGGTGAACAAGTGGGACCTCGTCGAGTCGCAGCGCCGCACGAGCGACTACATCGACTACCTGACGCAGGAGCTCTTCGCGCTCGACTTCGCGCCGCTCGTGTTCCTGTCGGCGGCGAAGTCGGAGGGCGTGCGCGAGGTCATCAAGGTCTGCACGAACCTGTTCAAGCAGGCGGGACACCGCGAGTCGACCGGACGGCTGAACGCGGCGGTGCGCTCGATCCTCGCCGCGCGCGGCCCGAGCTCGAAGCTCGGCACGAAGGCCAAGATCCTCTATGTGTCGCAGATCGCGACCTATCCGCCGACGATCGCGCTCGTGGTGAACAAGCCCGAGCTCTTCGAGGGGCAGTACGAGAAGTACCTCGTGAACCAGATGCGCGAGCTGCTTCCCTTCTCGGAGGTGCCGATCAAGCTCGTGTTCAGCGAGCGCAAGCGGCTCACGCCCGAGGAACTGAAGAGCCGTCGCAAGGCGGGCGTGGAGAGCGGCGACTCGGGCGAGGACGAGGGCTACGGGGACTAGCGCTACGGAGACGACGCCGACGGGGACTCGAGCCCGGCGCCTCGGCGCATGCGGAGGACCGGAGTGCGATGCAGAGGGCGTCTGGCGCTCCGTCCCTGCGCCGATCACCCGCTACACTTGCGCCCGATGTCGATCTTCCCGCTTCCCATGTTCGAGCGCGACGCGGATCCGCAGTACCGCGACGGCCTGACGGACGAGGAGATCTACGCCCGTCTCAAGCCTCCGACCTCGATCGTGGTCAAGTTCGGCCGGATGAAGCTGATCGGCGAGTATCCCTACCGCGGCGACGCCAAGCCGGGCTGCGTCTCGAAGCTCGTCGTCCGCACCTTCCGCGCCATCGAGATCGCGGAGATGCTCACGACGACCTGCTCCAACTCGGGCTGCGGCAAGAGCGTGTCGCGGTCGGAGATGCTCCAGTACATCGACAACTCCGGCGGCCGCGACTATCCGTTCCAGACCAACGGTGAGATCCTCCGCGTCGCCAGCGTCGAGGACCTGAACCGCGCCACCGCCTGCGCCGACCGCGCGCGCTCGTCGCTCGGACGCGTGCGGGAGATCGCGGCGGGACTGAAGTTCCCGGCGAAGATCGTCGACCTCGAGCTGACGCTCGACGAGTCGCTGCTTCTCGTCTACTACCTCTGCGACGAGCGCATCGACTTCCGCGAGCTCGCGCAGGAACTCGCGCGCGAGTTCAGCTGCAGGATCGAGATGCGCCAGGTCGGCGCGCGCGACGAGGCGCGCCTCGTGGCCGACTACGAGCGCTGCGGCCAGCACTGCTGCTGCAAGAACTTCCTCAAGGTGCTCAAGCCGATCTCGATGCGTTCGGCGAAGATCCAGAAGGCCACGCTCGATCCCCTGAAGATCTCGGGCCGCTGCGGGCGCCTGATGTGCTGCCTCCGCTACGAGGACGCGACCTACGACGAGCTGCGCAAGCGGCTTCCGAAGAACAAGACGCGCGTCGGGACCGCGGAAGGCCCGGGGATCGTGGTCGACACCAAGATCCTCGTACAGCTCGTCCTGGTGCGGCTCGATCCGGCGCCGGGCGAACTCGGGTACGGCCGCGAGATCGCGGTTCCCGTCGAGGAGCTCATGGATCCCGACAAGTGCCCGCCGCCGGGAAGCGTGCAGTCGTCGGATCCGCTGCGCGGCATGAGCACGCGCAGCGTGAAGGAGAAGCTCGCGGCCGAGCGCGGCGCGAAGCTCGCGAAGCAGGATCGTTTCCGCGACCGGAGCAAGTCGACCGATGGCGATGGCAAGCCCGAGGGCCGTGGCGCACGCCGCGGTCGTGGTGGCAAGTCCGCGCCGGATGCCGCTGCGGCGCCCGATGCGGTTTCGGACGCCGTGGTCGAGGCCGGTGCGACGGAGGCGGGTGACGCACCCACGAAGAAGAAGCGTCGTCGCAAGCGCAAGCGCAAGGGCGGTCAGGCCGGCGATGCGTCGCTGCCGACCGAGCCGGGTTCGGTTCCTCCGGGAGCGGGTGCGCCCGGTGGCGCGGCGGATTCGGATGATGCCGATGCGGACGACGACGGTGGCGACGACGGCGACGCGTCTGCGGGCGCGCCGGGTTCGGACGGCGCCACGGGTGATTCGCCCGCGAAGAAGAAGCGTCGCCGCAGGCGCCGCAGGCGTGGTGGTGCCGGCGGTGGCGAAGGCGGCGGTGCGCCGGGTGGTGCGTCGGATGGTGCGCCCGGTGGTGCGCCTGACGCCTGAGAGCCGATGGAGTTCGCGCGCGGGTTCATGCGCGCGTTCTTGCGAGGGATCGCGCCTCGCCCGAGAGGAAGCACGAAGGCGCCGAGCGCCAGACCGAGTTCATCACGATGACCACGAGCAGGCATTCAGCGGCGGCGCATCAGGAAGAGGAGACCGATCTCGTCGGCACCGTTCAGTCGCTCATCGTGGCGTTCGCGCTCGCGATGACGGTGCGCAGCTATGTGACCGAGGGTTTCGTGATCCCGACCGGCTCGATGGCGCCGACGCTGATGGGCGCGCACACGCGCATCGAGAGTGATGCGACGGGCTACAGCTACCCGGTGGATACGGGGCCGGCGTTCGACATTCCTGCCTTCCTCGGACGCGAGTTCCTCCAGTACCCGCGCGAGATCTGCGATCCGATGATCTCGAACGAGATCGGCTACCGGATCGGCGAGACGACGCTTGGCGCGATCCAGCAGGCGAGCCGCAGCGGCGACCGCGTGCTCGTGCTCAAGTTCCTGTATCCGTTCCGCGAGCCGGAGCGCTGGGATGTGGTGGTGTTCAAGAACCCCACCGATCCGACGGGCGATGCGGCCAACTTCATCAAGCGGCTCGTGGGGCTTCCCGACGAGCAGCTGCTGATGCTCGATGGCGATGTGTTCACCGCGCCGCTCGGCGCCGATCGCTCCGCGTTCACGATCGAGCGCAAGCCCGAGCATGTGCAGCGCGCGGTCTGGCAGGAGGTCCACAGCAGCGACTACATGCCCGTCGACCCCGCTTCGCTCGCGAAGTCCTGGAGTCGCGAATGGCGCGGCGCGCCCTGGGCGACGAAGGGGCTTGATCTCGGTCCGAAGGGAAACGCGCGCGCATGGCGGCATGACGGGGCCGGCGCGGCGGAGCTCGTCTGGCAGTACGACCTTCTGCCGATCAATGACCGCGCGCCCTACAACATCTGGCGCTGGCAGACCGAGCCGCTTCCGAAGTTCCGCGCCGCCACGAACCCGTTCCGGGCGCCCGATCCGGCGTACTCCGTGAGCGATGTGCGCGTGTCGGCGGCGATCGAGGCCGAGAAGCCCGAGGCGCTCCGCACGCGCTACGAACTCGGCACGCGCAAGCGGGTCATGGTCTACGAGATCGCCGACGGGAAGGCGACGGTGCGCATCGAGCGCGAGCGCGAGTCGGACGCCGATGCGGTCGTGGTGCTTGGCGAAGCGAGTGCGGAGTTCGAGGTGCCGGCATCGGGTCATCCGTTCGCGGTCGAGTTCTGGCATGTCGACCAGCAGCTCTCGCTCTGGGTGAACGGGCGCAGGGTGGTCGAGCTCGACTACGCGTTCGACTCGCTCGAGGAACGGCTGACCGCGTCCTTCAACGGCCGCGTGGTCGAGGACTACCTGCGTGCGCCGACGGCGCAGCAGCCGACGCCGCCGTCGCTTCGCATCGCAATGGAGGGTTCGCCCTTCACGCTGCACCGCGTGCGCGTCGACCGCGATCTCTACTACCGCCCGGGCATCCTCGACATCAGTGAGCGCAATCAGCCGTCGGTGAACGGTCTTGCGATCAGCGGCGCCGCGTTCGGGACCGACTTCAACCGCCCGGCACAACTGCAGTCGAACCAGTTCATGATGTGCGGCGACAACAGCGGCGCGAGCCGCGATTCGCGGCTCTGGGGTCGTCCGAGTCCGCTGGTCAAGGCGGTGTTCGACGACGAGACGATGGATGCGCCGTTCGTCGTGCCGCGCGCGCTCCTTCTCGGGAAGGCGTGGTGCGTGTACTTCCCCGCGGCGATCCGGCCGAGCGAGAAGCTGCCGGCGGTGCTCCCGGACTTCGGGCAGCTGCGCTTCATCCGGTGATGCGGACGGCGGGGCGCATCGCGCCCGAGACACTCACTTCGGAGCCAGCAGCGCGCGAATCCGCATGAACTCGGCGTCGCCGTCGGCGGCGCGTGCATCGAGGTCGATGGGGGTCGTGACCGTCAGCCCTTCAAGTGCGGGTCGGCCTGGTGCGCGCTCGATGAGGACGCTGCGCTGCGCGCGTGCAGCGGCGAGTGCGCCGGGGTCGAACCAGCCGCGGATCGAGACGAGGGGACCGTCGTGCGGGCAATCGCATCGCTCCGCGTTCGTCGCGGCGTGCCAATCGGTCCAGATCGCGACGAGGAAGGCGACCGTGTTCGGCGACAGGCCACGGAGCGACTTCGTGTCGAACCGTCCGTTGGGCGTGGAGAGCGTCGCGCGGTCGGCGGCTGTGGCGGCGCGGAAGCCGAATGGATCGGCCTGATCGAACCGCGCGAGCGCGGACTCGATGCGCGCGTGGTCCGCGTCGGCGAGCGGGCCGTCCGCGACGAGCGAGGCCAGTTCGCGCCGTGCATCACGCGCGAGTTCGAGCGAGACCATCGCACGGCCGGATCCACCCGCGATGGCGTAGTGGCGCGACATGGCGAGCACGGCGACGACCGCGTCGATGCGCGAGTAGGGCTTCGTGCGCTCGCCGGGGATGGTCGGCTCGGCGAGAAGCAGCCGCGCGGCGCTGTTCGCACCGATCACGCCCTTCGGGAGAAGTGATGGCCACTCGTCGGGCTTGAATTCGCATCGTCCGCAGGCGGCGCCCTTGAGGACACGATCGATCACGCGGGCGCGCAGTGCATCGACGAGTCGGCGCGCGCGCATGCGGTCCTCGAGGGAGAGCTCGCTGCCCGCGAGGCGTGCGGCCTCGATCTCCTGCTGTGAGAGCACATCGAGCTGCGCCAGGACACCGGCCGCGGCGAGGTAGTGCGGTGCGGCGTTCGTGAGGTCGGCGGCGGTGCGTGATCCGTCGGCGAGCTGGGCGAGCAGGGTGTTGATGTCGGCGTAGGAGTGCTCGAGTTCGACGAGGCGATCGTGCACGCGGGAGAGCGCGGGTGCGAAGAGGCCGAGCAGGGGGCTTCGCCCGTCGGCCTGCGCCCATTCGTCGAGTGCGAGCATGGCTTCACGGCCCGCCTCGCGATCGGGGTTCGTCATGGCGTCCTCGGCTGCGCGGAAGTACGCGGTGGCCTCGGTGCGGGCGAGGGCGAGGGACTCGTCGCTCGCGAGTTCGGCGTCGGGCCGTGCATCGTCGGATACGGAACCGAGGAGTTCGGAGAGTGCATCCTGCCGTTCGTCGGCGGGGAGGTCCTGCAGTCGTCCGAGCTCGAGCTGCATGCCGTCCGACTCCGCGCGCATCGCATCGGCGAGACCGTAGTTGTCGCCGTCACCGAGTTCGCGCGCGATCTCGAGCGCCTTCGCCGCGGACCCGCGGTCGAGACTGCCCGCGTCGATCGCGAGCTCGAGCGCCTCGCGTACGCCGCGCGACTCGACCATCGCGACGAGCGAGGAGATGGTGAGTCCGTCGCGCGCGGTATGCATCGTGAGCTCGCGTTGCGTCTCGAGATACGCGAGCATCGCGGTCGAGTCGCCGCGCCTCGCGGCATCGGAGGCGAGGAAGCCCATTGCATTGGAGACTGCGCGGAGGCCGGAGAGATGAGGGAGCACGAGGCGGAAACCCTGGCTCTTGTCGAGTTCGCGCGTTCCCAGGGAGCTCGAGAGTGCACGCGCTTCCGCAGCGAAGGGCGCGATCTCCGAAAGCCATCTCCGCGCCGCCTCGGTGGGACCGTCATAGGAATCGAGCGACTCGAGATCGTCGACGGAGAGCGTGCGCCGACTTTCGGACAGACGCTGGGCGAGCCGCTCGAGCGCCTGGTCCGCGTTCTCCGCAGGCGGCGGGCCGGACTGTGCGGCGGCGTGGAGCGTGATGGCGGCGATGATGGCGAACGCGGTGCGCAGCATGTGATGCCTTCGGAACGCGGCTTCTGGCCGCAGGGTAGCGGGTGGCCTCCGAAACACGACTGAAATGGGCGGTCACCGCTTCGGTGTCCCGCGAATGCGGGGTACATTCGATCATCCCTGGACGAATTGGAGTGACCTTCGTGCCCCGCCATCCGTTGACCGAGAATCTCGCCGTTTGCACCGTTGCCCTGGCGGTTGCCGCTCCGACCCTTGCACAGCAGTTCGTCGATCAGACCTCGACGCGCTTCCCGACGATCGCCGAGTACACGAACCAGTGCACGCTCGTCGACCTCGATGGCGACGGTGACAAGGACATCGTGTGGGCGAACGGGCAGAGCTACTCGTCGCTCGGCGCGCTCCTGAAGCCGCGGATCTACATCAACAACGGGTCGGGCGTGTTCACCGACGAAACGGATGCACGCGCCGCGGGCATCACCGGCTGCTTCCGCGGCGTCGAGGCGGGCGATGTCGACCGCGACGGCGACTGGGACCTGATCCTGGCGCAGGACTTCAACCGGCGTCCGCTGCTTCTCATCAACAACGGCGCGGGCGTGTTCAGCGACCAGACGGTGGCTCGGCTTCCGAACATCACCATGAGTTCGGCGCGCGCGCAGTTCGGCGACATCGACAACGACGGCGATCTCGATCTCCTCTTCTGCAACTCGGGGACCACGCGCTTCGCGGCGACCGGGCGGCCGCGTCTGTTCATCAACAACGGCACGGGTGTCTTCTCCGACGCGCCGACGACGCAGTTCCCCTCCACGAACCTCGCGGAGCAGATGGACTGCGTGTTCGGCGACATCGACAACGACCTCGATCTCGACTTCCATGTCGGTACGCGCGCAAGCGGCGCGAACTCGAGTCAGATCTGGATCAACAACGGCGTGGGCGGGTTCTCGCGCCTGACGACCTTCGTCACCGATGCGACCTGCTACTCGTACGACTTCGGCGACATCGAGGGAGACGGCGATCTCGACCTGATCGGAGTGAACGCGGGCGCCTCGAACACCGAGCTCCTGCTGCGCAACAACGGCGCGGGCACCTCGTGGACCGCGGTGAGCAACCAGATTTCGCCGAATCCGACGGTCGATGACAACGACTCGCGGTTCATCGACTACGACAACGACGGCGACCTCGACCTGCTCGTGGCCGCGCTCGGCGGACCGGACCGCATCTACCGCAACACCGGCGCGGGAATCTTCGCGCAGCTGACGACCGGCATCCTTCCCTCGATCGTCGACAGCTCGCTCGATGTGAAGGTCGGCGACGTCACGGGCGATGGAAAGCCCGACATCATCACGGCGCAGGGCGAGTCGGGCGCGTTCCAGAACCGCATCTATGTGAACACGGGACCGGCCGACACGATCAAGCCGACGATCAAGCTCGTCGAGCAGGTGCCTTCGCGTACGAAGGGGCCATGGGTCGTGCGGACCGAGGTGTTCGACGGCATCACGAGCGACCGCGGCTACGACGACGACGGAGTGTTCCTCATCTACAGCGTCGACGGTGGCGCGCAGGTGACGGTCGAGATGCTGTGGTCCGGCAACAGCCTGTGGCGCGGTGTGATTCCCGCGAAGCTTCCCGCATGCGCGACCGTCGAGTACTTCGTGCGCGCGCGCGATGTGTCGGGCAATGTCGCCGACAGTCCGGTCAAGTCGTTCGTGGTCGGTGGTTCGTGCGGCGTGCCGGGCGACTTCGACGGGAACGGCGTGGTCGATGGCGCCGATCTCGCGGTGCTGCTGAACGGCTGGGGATCGGGTGGCGTGACCGATCTCAACGGCGACGGCTCGACGGACGCGTCGGACATGGCGATCCTGCTGAACAACTTCGGTTGATGTGCAGCACGCGTCCTCGGGCGCATGCATCGGGAAACCCGGAGGGAAACACGGAGGGAAATGCGCGGTGCGCGAGCGGGTATCCTGCGCGCCGTCATGACCAGTGCATTCTCACTCGAAGGAAAGACCGCCATCGTGTGCGGCGCGACGCAGGGCATCGGACGAGCGACGGCGCTCGAGTTCGCGCGCGCGGGCGCGCGGGTCGCGATCGTGGGCCGCAATGAGGACGGGCTTGCGAAGGTGCTCGACGAGCTGCGCGCGGTTTCGCCGGCGGCGCATGTCGCGGTGAAGGCCGACTTCTCCGATCTCGATGCGACGGAGCGGATCGCGCACGAGACGGCCGCGTCGCTCGGGGCGGTGCACATCCTCGTGAACAACACGGGTGGGCCGGCCGCGGGCATGGCGATCGAGGCGAAGCCCGGCGACTTCGTGAAGGCGATGGCGATGCACCTCGGATGCGCGCAGGCGTGGACGCAGGCGTGCGCGCCGCTCATGCGTGCGGCGGGCTACGGACGCGTCATCAATGTGACGAGCACCTCGGTGACCACGCCGATCAAGGGGCTCGGCGTGTCGAACACCGTGCGGGCGGCCATGGCGAACTGGACGCGCACGCTTGCGAGCGAGCTTGGGCGCTTCGGGATCACCGTGAACAATGTGATGCCGGGCTTCACGAAGACCGCGCGGCTCGACTCGATCTTCAAGGGCAAGGCGTCGCGTGGCGGCGTCACCGTCGACGAGGTCGAGCGCGACGCCGTGGCGACGATTCCCGTCGGCCGTCTCGGAGAACCGCAGGAACTCGCGCTGGCGATGGTGTTTCTCGCCAGCCCGGCGTCGTCGTATGTGAACGGCGTGAACCTGCCGGTCGACGGTGGCCGGCTTGCGGCGCAGTGATTCGGGTCGCGGGAGGGACGCATGCGCGAGGTCGACCACTTCATCAACGGCGGGTACCAGGCGGCCGCATCGGGCGCGCGCATCGAGCGCGAGAATCCGGCGACTGGCGAGCCCCTCCGCGCGATCGCGCGCGGCGACGCGGCGGATGTCGCGCGTGCCGCGGATGCGGCGATGCGTGCGTTCGCGATCTGGGGCAGGACGCCGGCATCGGAGCGGTCGCGGATCCTGCTTGCGATCGCGGCGGGGATCGACGCGCGTCTCGAGGAACTCGCGCGGCTCGAGTGCGAGGACACGGGCAAGCCGCTGTCGCTCGCGCGCTCGCTCGACATTCCGCGCGCGGCTGCGAACTTCCGCTTCTTCGCCACGGCGATCCTGCACGAGTCGGGGGAGAGCTACTCGACCGAGCGACCCGCGCGCGCGATCAACTTCGTGCTGCGCAAGCCGCTCGGCGTCGTCGGCTGCATCTCGCCGTGGAACCTGCCGCTCTACCTGTTCACATGGAAGATCGCGCCGGCGCTTGCGGCCGGAAACTGCGTGATCGCGAAGCCGAGCGAGCTGACGCCGACGACCGCCGCGGTGCTCGGCGAGATCGCGCGCGAGGCGGGACTTCCGCCGGGTGTGCTGAACATCGTGCATGGCCTCGGCGCGGAGGCGGGTCAGTCCATCGTCGATTGCCCCGCGGTGCGCGCCGTGAGCTTCACCGGGGGCACGGTCACCGGCCGCCGGCTCGCCGCGCGATGCGGTGAACGGCTGATCCCGGCGTCGCTCGAGCTCGGCGGCAAGAACGCGGCCATCGTGTGCGAGGACGCGGATCTCATGCTTGCGGTGCCCGAGATCCTGCGGAGCTCGTTCCTGAACCAGGGCGAGATCTGCCTGTGCTCGTCGCGCATCCTCGTGCATCGATCGCGGATGAAGGAGTTCACGGAGCGCTTCACCGAGGCCGCGCGGGGCATGCGCGTCGGTGATCCGCTTTCGCCCGAGACGGATCTCGGCGCGCTCGTGTCGAAGGCGCACCGCGAGAAGGTGCTCGCGGCGATCGAGCGCGGCGTGCGCGACGGCGGTGTCGTCGCGTGCGGTGGCGGGATTCCGCGCGATCTTCCTCCGCGCGTCGCCGGTGGTGCGTTCCTGCAGCCGACGGTGATGCTCGGCGTTCCGCAGGAGAGTCCGTGCGTGCAGGAGGAGACCTTCGGCCCGGTCGTGACCGTGCATGGATTCGACAGGCATCGCGACGCGGTCGCGATGGCGAACGGCACGCGCTACGGCCTCGCCGCGAGCGTGTGGACGCGCGACCTCTCCCGCGCGCACCGGATCGCGGCGCAGCTCGACGCGGGAACGGTGTGGGTGAACTGCTGGATGCTGCGCGACCTGCGCGTTCCGTTCGGCGGCGTGAAGGATTCGGGCATCGGTCGCGAGGGCGGGCACGAGGCGCTTCGGTTCTTCAGCGATGTATCGAATGTCTGCATCGCGACGGGGGAACCGGCATGACGATCCGCGCGGCGACCGACGCGGACCTCGAGTCGATCCGCGCGATCTACAACGAGTCGGTGCCGAAGCGGATCGCGACGGCGGATCTCGGGCCGCAGTCGGTCGAGACGCGGCGCGCGTGGTTTGCGAACCGCGATCACGCCACGCGGCCCGTGCTGGTTGCGGAGGACGCGCACGGCGTGTGCGCGTGGGGGGCGTTCACGAACTTCAAGGACCGCGCGGCGTACGCGCCGACCGCGGAGATCTCGGTGTATGTGGCGGACCGTGCGGCGGGGCGCGGCGTGGGTCGCGCGATGCTCGATGCGCTGCTCGCACTTGCGCCGGGTTGCGGCATCGACCGCATCCTCGCGATCTGCTTCACGCACAACGAGGCGAGCGTGCGGCTGTTCCGCTCGCGCGGATTCGTCGAGTGGGGCGTGCTGCCGGACGCGTGCGACATGGACGGGACGCGGAGGAGCGTGGTGATCCTCGGGCTTGCGTTGTCCGTGGACGGGCGCTGACCCGGGATCCGCTACGGAATCAGCGCGATCGCCTTCACCTCGACGGCGATCGGCGTTGGAAGCGCTGTGATCGCGAGCGTGGTGCGCGTCGGATTCGGGTTGCCTGGGCCCGCGAAGTACTCCGCGTAGACGCGGTTGTAGGTCGCGAAGTCGTTCTTCATGTCGGTGAGGAAGACGGTGACATCGACGAGGTTCTCCCAGGGAACCCCGGCGTCCTCCATGACAGCCTTCACATTGTCGAAGCAGGAGCGGCACTGAGCCTCGATGTCCTTGGCGGCGATGCGGCCGTCGGGTCCGAGGGTGACGCCGGGAATCTCCTTCGAACCACGCTTGCGCGGGCCGACGCCGGAGAGGAAGAGCAGGTTGCCCGCGCGCTTCGCGTGGGGATAGGCGCCGACGGGCTCGGGTGCGCGCGTGGAGACGACATCACTCATGGAAGACAGCGTAGCACGGCGCGCACGGGGCTTGCGTCGAAGCCGACAAGCGGAAGGGGAAGCGCGATGAGCTCGTACGCGCCGGGCGCGACATGGGCGAGGCGCAGTCCCTCGAGGATCGAGACATCGCGCGCGAGGAAGCGGCGGTGCGCGGGAAGATCCTTCGATTCCTGCACATCGACGCTCGGCGTGTCGACGCCGATGAGCGTGACGCCGCGGTCGGCGAGTGCGTCGACGAGTGCCGGATCGAGGCCTGCGAAGTCGCTGTTCCAGTGCGTGAAGTCGGGGAAGGTGGCGGTGCGGATGAGGACGCGCGGGTGGTGGATCGCGTCGAGGCCGGTGCCGAGGTCGGCGAGACGAACGCGCGTTCCGCCGGCGGTGCGTGCGACGGGCGCGTCGATCACATGGCATGGACCGATGTAGCGCTCGAGCGGCAGTGCGTCGATCGCGGGCGCGCCGGCGCCGTAGTGGTTGGCGCCATCGGCGTGCGCACCGAGATGGACCGTCGCGCGGAGAGTGGAGAGCGTGACGGTCGCGCCGCGCTCGATCTCGCAGAGGACTTCGCGCGTGATGGGCGTATCGCCGGGCCAGACGGCCATGTCGGGTGTGATGGGTGGCGTGATGTCGATGAGCGTGCGGTTCGTCATGGGCGCGGCCCCGGTGTGCGCGCGAGCTCGTCCTCGATCGAGTCGCGCCTGGTGCGCGCGGCGATCGCGGGGAGAAGTGCGAGGATGATGACGGTGATCGCGATGGCGGCGGTCCACGCGAGTCCGTACTGGATCTGCGGCATTGCGGACGGTGGACCGAGCAGCCAGGAGAACTGGTTGAAGAGCGCGCGCGTGGCGTCGTCGGGCTGCACGGTGCGCGACCATGCGTGCGCACCGTGCGCGGTGGCGCCCCGCGCCAGCCAGCCGATCGCGAGGCCGCCCTGCGCGAAGCCGCCAACCGCGCCGCCGCCGCTCGCGAGAAGGCCGACTGCGAAGCCACCGACGGCGCTGCCGAGCCACGCGACCGCTCCACCGCCGAATGCGGCGAAGGTGCCGAGCGAGAGTCCGCCGAATGTGACGCCGCCGAGGGAGAGCCCGCCGAATGCGACGAGGCCGCGCGCGAGTCCGCCGAACGCGAACACGCCGGTGGCCATGTCGCCGATCGCGAAGTAGCCCTTCGCGTGCCCGAGCTTGCCGTTCGCATCGGGACCAAGCGCGATCGCGACGAGTGGAAGGCCGAGGATCCGGCGCTTCGACTCGTAGCGGCGCGTCGGCTTCCCATACATGCCGCCAGCTCGGCGCTCGCGGACGAGCACTTCGACGAGCGGACGACCGCACTCGGGGCATGCGCTCGCGGTGACGGCGCCCGTGAGATCGTGACCGCAGGCGGAGCAGTAGGGTTTCGGCAGGACGGTGCCGATCGGATCGGGCCCGCCGCGCACGGAACGATGAGTGTTCATTCGCCGGAACCCCGCATCGCGAGCAGGACGGCGGTCGTCGCAAGTGCGACGGCTGCTGCAGCTGCGCCGACGACGAGCCTCCGGATCGCGCGGTCGTTTGCGGCTCCGCGTGCCTTCGCCTCGGCGTACGGGACGGTCGTGAAGCTCACGAGGTCGTAGAGCGGCACGAAGGTCGCCGGCATCACGCGATTCAGGGCATGCTCGAGCTTCTTCTTCCACTTGAAGCTCGTGCGGCCGGTGAGATCGCGCATCTCGATGAAGTTGCGCAGGGCCATGTCGGCGATGGCGTTCGAGTTCGCGATGCGCGCGGCGCCGTATGCACGGAGCGCTTCATCGATGTCGTCGTGTGCGGCGAGCGCGTCGGCGAGCGCCTCGCAGTCCTCGAAGCTCGCGTTCGCGCCCTGTCCGTAGAAGGGGACGACCGCGTGGGCGGCGTCGCCGATGAGCGTGATGCGGCCGCGTGTCCACGGACTGCAGCGGATCGTGACCATGACGCCGACGGGGTTGCGCTCGAAGTCCTCGGCGAGGGTCGGCATGAGCGGCACCGCGTCGGGATAGACGCGGCGGAAGTGTTCGAGCGCTTCGGAGCCCGATCGGATCGCGCCGAAGCTCGAGCCGGCGCCGTCGTGCGGCCAGAACAGCGTGCAGGTGAACGAGCCGTCGGGGTTCGGGAGCGCGATCATCATCGACGATCCGCGCGGCCAGATGTGCAGTGCGTTGGGCTCCATCGCGAAGGGCGCGTGCGGACCCTTGTCGACGGGAGGAATGTGGAGTTCCTTGTAGCCGTGTCCGAGGAAGTCCTGCGAGTAGTCGAAGCGCTCGGTCTTCTGGAGCGCGGCGCGGACCGCGGAGTACGCGCCGTCCGCACCGACGATGAGATCCGCCGATGCCGTGCGCGTGACGCCGGTCGCGTCGTTGATGAAGGTGATCTCGCCGCGCTGGAAGTCGACGCCGGCGCAGCGCTCCTCGAAGGAAACGGTGACATTCGATTCGGCCGCGGCCGCGTCGAGGAGCGTGAGGTTGAGCGTGCTGCGCGACACGGAGTTGATCGCGCGCGACGGGTCGGCGGAGTACGGCTGGAATCCGGATTCACCTGCGACCGGATGGATCATGCGTCCCGACATGCGGATTGCGTCGCGCATGATGGCCTCCTCGAGTCCGGCGCGGCGCAGGGCCTTGATGCCGCGCGCGCTGATCGCGAGGTTGATCGAGCGTCCGGCGGCGAAGCGGCGGGCGCGGGGGTCGGGGCGTCGCTCGACGAGTTCGACGGCCCAGCCCGCCCGTGCGAGGTACACGGCGAGCAGGCATCCCGCGAGGCCAGCTCCCACGATGAGCACGCGACGGGATGGGGTGGAAGGCGACTGCATGGGCGCATCGTACTCATCTATATTGCATGCATGCCGGCCACGATGAAGCGCCTCTCGACCGATCCCGCACGCGCGATTCCCGTGCTGTTCAAGCAGTTTGGGCCGAGGATCTACTCGCTCGGGTTCCGCATCACGGGCTCCGCGTCGGAGGCCGAGGATGTGGTGCAGGAGACCTTCATGCAGGCGTACCGGCGCTGGGAGACCTTCGAGGGACGCGCCGATCCGGGCACCTGGCTGTACGCGATCGCAGCGCGCTTCGCGAAGCGGCGCTTCCGCAAGCGCAAGGATGGATCGACGCGGCGGTCGAAGCTGCGGAGCTTCAGCGAGCTGAGTCCGATGCGCGACGACGGCGTGATCGACCTCGCGATCGAGCGTCGGCAGCCGGCGGATCCGCTGATGCGCGCGGAGGCCCGGGAGATCGTGCAGGAGGCGATTCTCGAGTTGCCGCCGCAGTACCGTGTGCCGGTGGTGATGAAGGACATCCTCGAGCTGCCGCTGGAGGAGTGCGCGGAAGCGCTCGGGCTGAAGCTCGAGACGGTGAAGACGCGGATTCATCGTGCGCGGCTCGCACTGCGGCAGAGGCTGAACAAGGGGATCCGGCGCAAGCGCAAGGCGCCAGCGCCGGACTACGACCGGCAGCTCTGCTACGACCTGCTGCAGGCGAAGCTCGCGGCGATGGATCAGGGGCACGGTTTCCCGATCGGGCGCGAGGTGATGTGCGAGCGGTGCAGGCTGGTGTTCGCGGAGCTCGATCTCGGTCAGGAGGCGTGCACGCGGATCGAGGACAAGATGCCGGCGGAGGTTCGCAAGCGCATCGAGAAGGCCATCGCCGGCGGTGCACGGCACGTGCCAGTCGGTGCCAGGCACTGAACGGCACGTGCCAGGCACCAGTCCGGTGGAATGGCGGAGCGCGCATCTCGCGTGACTCGGGACGGTTCCGTTGCGGTGGATCGGCTCCGCGCCGGTGCACGGCACGTGCCAGTCGGTGCCAGGTACTGCACGGCACGTGCCGTGCACCGTTCTGGCGTTGGGGTAGGCTCTCGCCATGCCCGCGCTGACCGCCGCCGACCTCTCCCACGACCGCGACTTCGCCCGCACGCTCGACGCACAGGACCCCCTCGCGCACTTCCGCGAACGCTTCTCGCTCCCCCTCCGTCGGCCCGACGACATCTACTTCGTCGGCAACTCGCTCGGCCCGATGCCTCACGCCGCCCGCGCCCTCGTCACGGAGGAGCTCGAGGACTGGTCGCGCCTCGGCGTCGCCGGACATCTGAACGCCCGCCGCCCCTGGTACAGCTATCACGAGCAGCTCCGTGCACCGCTTGCGCGGCTCGTCGGCGCGGAGGAGCACGAGGTCGTCGCGATGAACTCGCTCACCGCGAACCTCCACTTCCTCATGACCACCTTCTACCGCCCCGAAGGTCGGCGCACGAAGCTGCTGATCGAGAAGGGCGCGTTTCCGAGCGACACCTACGCCGTCATGTCGCATGTCGGCGCGCGCGGTCTCGAGCCTGACGCCCATGTTGTCGAGATCGGCCCGCGTCCGGGTGAGTGGCTGCTGCGCCCCGAGGATGTCGAGGCCCGCATCGCCGAACTTGGTGACACGCTCGCGCTCGCGCTGCTACCCGGCGTGCAGTACCGCACGGGGCAGGCCTTCGATATCGCGAGGCTCACGCGCGCCGTGCACGCCGTCGGTGCGCGGTGCGGGTGGGATCTTGCGCACGCCGCGGGCAATCTCCCGCTCGCGCTTCACGAGTCGCAGGCCGACTTCGCGGTGTGGTGTTCGTACAAGTACCTGAACTCCGGGCCGGGCGCGGTCGCGGGCGCGTTCATCCACGAGCGGCATGTGCGGAACACGGCGCTTCCGCGCCACGCGGGCTGGTGGGGGAACGACCCTGCGACGCGGTTCCGCATGGAAGAACGGTTCGTGCCGACCGAACGGGCCGACGCGTGGAGTCTCTCGAACCCGCCGATCCTCGCGGTGGCACCCATCATCGCGAGCCTCGCGGAGTTCGACCAGGCGACGATCGCGGCGCTGCGCGAGAAGAGCATCCGCATGACCGCGCTCCTTGAGTTCAGGCTTCGCGGCGTGGCGGGCGTCGAGATCATCACTCCGTCGGCGATCGACCAGCGTGGCGCACAGCTGTCGCTCTTCTTCCCCGAAAGCGCGCGAGCCCGCTACGAGGCGTTGCTCGCAGCGGGTCTCGCGTGTGACTATCGGGAGCCGGGAATCGTGCGGCTCGCTCCCGCGCCGCTCTTCAACACCTACGACGAGGTGTGGAGGGCGGCCGAGATCGTGCGGTCGACCTGCTGCTAGGGCAGGTCGCCACCCGGTCGATCAGGGCGTGAGGCCCCACCATGTCAGGACGAGCGCGAGATCGGTCGCATCGACCGTTCCATCGCCGTTGGCATCACCGCCACCGTTCGCCTCGCCCCAGGTCGCGAGGACGATGCCGAGGTCGAGGGCGTTGACCAGACCATCGAGGTTCAGGTCGCCATGCGCACGCTCGCAGCGGTCGAGCCGTCCGTCGCTATCGGCATCGGCTGCACCGGACGCGATGTCGCACGCGTCGATGAGTCCGTTGTCGTCGCAGTCGGTCGCCGAACCATCGGCGAGCTCGCACGAGTCGATCGCACCGTTGGCGTTGCAGTCGGCCTCGTTGCCGGCGGCGATGTCGCACGAGTCGGGGATGCCGTTGGCGTTGCAGTCGCTCGCGCCGCCGGTCGCGATCTCGTACGCGTCGGGGATGCCGTTCGCGTTGCAGTCCGGCTTGCACTCGTCGGGGATGCCGTTCTCATCGACATCGCTGGACGAACCGTCCGCGATGTCGCAGGAGTCGGGGATTCCGTTCGAGTTGCAGTCGCCTTCCGTTCCACCGCTGATGTCGCAGGTGTCGGGGAAGCCGTTTCCGTTGCAGTCGAGCACGGTGCCGTCGGCGATCTCGTCGGCATCGCAGACGCCGTTGCCGTTGCAGTCCTGCGACAGGATGTTGTCACCGACCGCCGTGAACGCACCGCTGATGTTGTCGGGCTCGTTGCGGCAGAAGCGGCTGGTGAAGAGCGTGAGCTCACCCGTCTCGAGCTGCTTCACGCCGCCACCGATACCGCCCGCGATGTTCTGCTCGAGCGTGCACTCGAGGAGGAACAGGGCACCCGAGCTCACGATGGCGCCGCCATCCTGGGCCGAGCTGTTCTCGATGAAGAGCGAGCTCGAGATGTGCATCGCGGTTCCGGCTCCGGTCGCACCCGCGAGCGAGATGGCGCCACCGGTCGTGGCGGCGTTGCCCGTGAAGGTCGTGAGCAGGATGTCCGCGGCGCTGTTCACCGCATGGATCGCACCGCCCGAACCGGTGGCCGTGTTCTGCGTGAAGATGCAGTTCTCGATCACGGGATCGGAGTCGGTGATGCGAAGGCCTGCGCCCTCGGTCGCCACGCCGTTGCGGATGGTGAATCCACGCAGCGTGAAGCGGGTCGCGGTGCTGCCTGAGATCTCCACGCAGCGCGACTGGCCGAGGCCGTCGATCGCGGTGAGTTCGTCACCGGCGATCGACTCGACGGTGAGCCCGCGACCGATCGCCGAGAACGGCGCATGGGTTCCGGGGCCGACCTTGATGACCGATCCTTCCGGAGCGGCATCGATCGCCTGCTGGATGGTCGCGAAGCCCGAGCCGCCGACGACGAGCTCGCACTCGTCGGGTGCGCCCGAGCCGTCGATGTCGGTCGAGGTTCCCGACGCGAGATCGCACGAGTCGAGCACGGCATTCTCGTTGCAGTCGGTCGCCGAGCCGTCCGCGAGTTCGCAGACATCACCGACGCCGTTCGCGTTGCAGTCAAGCTGATCGGCGTTCGCGATCGACGGGCAGTTGTCGATGCAGTCGGCCAGGCCGTCGGCATCGGTGTCCGTGTCGGGGACGCCGCAACCACAGGTACCCGGCTCGGTCTTGCCACCATCGGCGGGGCACTCGTCACCGGCGACGGCGACATAGCCTGCCGGAGCCGAGCACGCGACCACGCTGTCGTTCGGATCACCGGCGCCGTCGTTGTCGGCGTCGGCGTAGAAGGTCGAACGATCCGTGGCCTCGGCCTCGGTGTTGTCGCCATCGCAGTCGTTGTCGACGCCGAGGTTCGAGCAGAGCTCCTCGGCACCGGGGAAGACGAGGGCATCAGCATCGTTGCAGTCGGTGTCGGTCGAGACGCCGTTGCAGGCGACCATGGCACCGGCGCCGAAGCCGTCCTGGTCGGCGTCGCCGTAGAGCACGGCGGCGTCGTCGCAGTCGTCGGCGTTGGTGACCGAGCCGTCGATGGCGGTGCACGACATGGTCGCATCACCGGCACCGAAGCCGTCCTGATCACCGTCGACGAAGTACGCGATCGAGTCCGAAGCCTCGGCGTCGCTGAGGTCGCCGTCGCAGTCGTTGTCGACCGCGAGGTCGGCGCAGACTTCCGGAGCACCCGGGAAGACGAGGGCGTCGCTGTCGTTGCAGTCGGTGTCG
>JBEAQW010000005.1:0-8199 GCA_041163725.1 Planctomycetota bacterium | reverse complement strand
GACATCCGGGCGACCGCGCAGAACCTCTTCAACCTCGTCATCGTGGGCATCGGCATCATCGTCGGCAGCCTCTTCGCGACGAGCGTGGTCGCCAAGTACGCGTCGACGGAGACCGGCCTCGACTATGCGAAGCTCTTCAGCGTTCCGATGTACATGGCGATCGCGTGCTTCGTCCTGATGTTCCTGCTCTACCCGTCCAGGAAGCCCGGGGCGGCGGCGCCCGCCGCCTGATCGATGGCCGGCGAGGCGAACATCACCGATATCTCCGCGCTCGAGGAGTTCCGGCGCGCGTTGATCCGTTTCCGAGAGGAACTCGGGGTGGCGATCGCGGAAGCCGACAGCGAGATCAAGTCCACCTTCGTCTGGCTCGAGCGGGATCGCGTGCTGCACTGGCGGCGCGCGGTCCCGCGTCTCGAGGAGGAACTCACCTCCGCCAAGACCGCGCTCTTCCGCAAGGAGATGCAGACGATGGGAACGGGACAGCGGCCTTCCACGATCGACGAGAAGAAGGCCGTCGAACTGATGAAGCGCAAGGTGGAGTACGCCCGCGAGCGGCTCGACATGAGCAAGCGCTGGATCGTTCGCCTCGAGCGCGATGTGTCGATCTTCAAGGGCGCGATGGCGCCGATCGCCTCGCTGTACGACCGCGAGGTCCCCGACGCGGTCCTTCGCCTCCGCAACATGACCCTCGCCCTCGAGGCCTACCTCGCGACGCCCAATGTCGCGCTCTCCGAGCAGGTGGAGCGGGCGAGGGCGAAGGTTGCGTCGATGCGCCGCGCGGGGGAGATCCTCGGCGCGGACGAGCAGGCCGCCGCCGACCGGGAACGCGAGGAGCTCGAGTCGGATGGTCGCGCCCTCGCGGCCGCGCGCGATGCCGCCCTCGCGGAGTTGCAGGGTCGCCCCGGCGGCGAGAAGGGCGCGTCATGAGGCCCGGCGAGCGCATTCGCCCGAACGCACCCGCAAGGCCTCTCAAGGACTGGAGGCTTCCGTGAGCCTGTCGGACTCCAAGGCGCGGCTCGCGAGCGCCCAGCGCGACCTCATGGCGGCGTGGCACCGCGTCAGCGAGGCCTGGCACGACGACACGGCGCGCCGCTTCCGGGAGCGGACGATCGATCCCGTCGAACAGCAGCTTCGCAGTGCGATCAACGCGCTCGACGCCATGGATGAGACGCTCAGGCGGGTTCGCCAGGAGTGTGGCGACCGCTAGGATGCGCGCATGGCCAAGGCAATCGCCGATCCCGCGGAACTCAGACGCTTCGCCCAGGACCTTCACAGGTTCAACCTCGAACTACAGGGACAGGTGTCCGCCATGGGCGCCAAGATGGGCGCGCTGCAGGGCACCTGGAAGGATCAGGAGCAGCAGAAGTTCGCCGAGGAGTTCGACCAGACCATGAAGGTGCTGGTCAAGTTCCTCCGCGTGTCCGAGCAGCATGTGCCGTTCCTCGTCCGCAAGGCCGAGCGGCTCGAGGAATACCTGAAGCAGCGATGACGCACGCGCTCTACATCGGTGGCGAATTCATCGAGGGCGACGCGCCACCGATCGTCGTCCGCAATCCCGCGACCGACGAAGTTCTCGCCGAGGTCCGGGGTGCCTCCGATGCGCTTGCGCGCCGGGCAGCCGAGGCGAACGCCGCGGCGGCGGCCGCGATGCGCGCGTACCCGATCATGAGGCGCGTCGAACTTGTGCGGCGTCTGGCCGCGGCGGTCCGCGCCGAGGCAAGCGGACTCGCCGACCTCCTGACGGCGGAGAGCGGAAAGCCGATCGTCGAGAGCAGGGGCGAGGTCGAGTACGCGGCGACCTTCTTCGACAACGCGGCGGCGGCTGCCGAAGTCGCGTGCGGCGAGCTGCCGGCCGCGCGGCTGCACGATCGCCGAGTCATGGTGCTGCGCGAGCCGGTCGGCGCGACCGTCGCGATCACCCCCTGGAACTTTCCGCTCGCGATGATCGCGCGCAAGCTCGCGCCCGCGCTCGCCGCGGGCTGCTCGCAGACGGTGAAGCCCGCCGAGGAAACTCCGCTCACGGCGCTCCGGTTCGCGGAGATCTTCGCCCGGGTCGCTCGCGACGCCGGTGCTCCGGCCGGCGCGTTCGGACTCGTCTGCGGCGATCCTCCCACGGTCGCCGAGGCGCTGCTCTCGCATCGGGCCACGCGCAAGCTGAGCTTCACGGGCTCGACCGAGGTCGGCCGCCTGCTCGCCGGGCAGTGCGGTCCGCGCCTCATCAAGACGGCGCTCGAGCTCGGCGGCAACGCGCCGTTCCTCGTGTTCGCCGACGCGGATCTCGAACGCGCGGTGGAGCAGGCGATGCTCACCAAGTTCCGCTTCATGGGTCAGACCTGCATCTCCGCCAATCGCTTTCTTCTCGAGGAGAGCGTGGCGGATCGCTTCCTCTCGATGCTCGAGGTCCGCATGCGTGGGCTCGTCGTCGGCGATCCCCGCAGCGAGTCGACGCGGCTCGGCCCGCTGATCAACGACGCCGCCATCGCGAAGGTCGAGCGGCATGTGGCGGACGCCGTCTCGCGGGGCGCACGCGTCCGGCTTGGCGGCGTACGCGCGAAGGTGTCCGGCTGCGCCGACCGGTTCTTCCAGCCGACGATCCTCGAGGGCTGCGATCCCCTCATGGCATGCTCCTGCGAGGAGACCTTCGGACCGCTCGTCGCCGCATCCACCTTCCGCGCCGAGGCGGAGGCGGTCGCACTCGCCAACGGCGTTCCGCACGGTCTCGCCGGCTATGTCATGACGCAGGACGCGGACCGGCTGCTTCGCGTCGCCGAGGCGCTCGACTTCGGCGTGGTCGGCGCGAACGACGGTGCGCCCAGTACCGCGGAGGCGCCGTTCGGCGGACGGAAGGACTCGGGCCTCGGGCGCGAGGGTGGCGTGCACGGCCTCGACGCGTACATCGATCTCAAGTATGTGAGCATGCGCATCAGGCCGGGAACCTGAAGCGGTCATTCATGCCGCATGGCCAAACGACATGGCGCGGCCCTCGAGGGCCGCGCCATGCTGGTGAACTCGTGATGCGCCATGGGCCGCCGAGCGGTGGCCGGCGCTGTCCGCCTAGTCCTCGGCGCGCGAGAACTCGCCTTCGGGCTCGCCCTCGAGATCGGCCATGTGGCCGGGCAGGAAGCTCGCCAGACGCTGCCGACGCACCGGGTGCTGCAGCTTGCGGATCGCCTTGGACTCGACCTGGCGCACGCGCTCGCGCGTGACCTTGAAGATCCGGCCGACCTCCTCGAGCGTGTAGGTGTAGCCGTCGCCGATGCCGTAGCGGAGCTTGAGGATCTCGCGCTCACGGTAGGTGAGCGTCTTGAGCACGTCGTTGATGCGCTGACGGAGCATCTCGCTCGTCGCCGAGTCCGACGGACTGGCCTGGCGCTCGTCCTCGATGAAGTCTCCGAAGTGGGAGTCCTCGCTCTCGCCGACCGGACGGTCGAGCGAGATCGGATGGCGCGAGATCTTCATCACGCGCCGCGTCTCCTCGATCGGCATCTTGGCCTTGATGGCGATCTCCTCGATCGTCGGCTCGCGGCCGAGTTCCTGGAGCAGCGCCTTCTGGATGTTCCGCAGCTTCGACATCGTCTCGATCATGTGGACCGGCACGCGGATGGTGCGGGCATGGTCGGCGATGGCGCGCGTGATGGCCTGTCGGATCCACCAGGTCGCGTAGGTCGAGAACTTGTAGCCGCGCTTGTACTCGTACTTGTCGACGGCGCGCATCAGGCCCGTATTGCCTTCCTGGATGATGTCGAGGAAGGGCAGGCCGCGGTTGCGGTACTTCTTGGCGATCGAGACCACGAGGCGGAGGTTGCCGCCAGAAAGGTCGCGCTTCGCCTGCTCGTACTCGCCGAACACGCGCTGGATGTCGCGCATGCGGCGCTCGAACTCGTCCATCGGCTCGAGCACGAGGTTGCGGAGGCCGTCGAACTCCTCCTGCATGACATAGACATCCTCGGGGTCGTACCGGTCGGGATGCTTCTCCGCCTTCTGCAGGTTCCGCTGCATCTCGCGCATCTTGGTGATGATGCCGAGGAGCTTCCGGTAGAGCGGGATGATGCGCCCCGTGCGGAGGCAGCACTCCTCGAGAAGCGTGCCGATGCGCCGGCGGCGCAGCGTGATCTCGCGGTGCAGCTGCTGGGCCTGCGACGCACTCACGCCGCCCGCCTCGAGCTGCTCCCACGCCTGCAGGTTCAGCTTGAGCAGGCGCTCGATCGTGGGGAGGTTCGCGGGGATGCGCTGCTCGATCTTCTGCTTCGCATGCGGCTCGGCGGTGGAGATGCGCATGGTGCGGTCGAACGGCAGCTTCTGGGCGTGCACATCCTTGAGGATCTTCACGGCCTCGTTCGCCGCGTAGTCGCTCTCGAGCACCTTGCGGCGGAAGATCATGCGGGTCGTCTCGATCTTCTTGGCGAGACGGATCTCCTCCTCGCGGGTGAGCAGGGGGATCGTGCCCATCTGCGTGAGGTACATGCGGATCGGATCGTCGATGCGCTTCGAGCCCTGCTCGGCGAGCGCCTTCTCGACCGCCGCCTGCATCTCGCTGTCATCGAGGAGATCCTCCTCGACATCGAAGTCGTCCGGCTCGGGGCCGTCCTCCTCGCCGCGGGCCTCGCCCTCGGCGGCCTTCTTGCGACGCTTGCTCTTCTTGATCTCGAGCTCCGCCGCGGCGAGCGCCGCTGCCGACGGCTGGGCCGGACCGCCCGAGCCCGAGTCCGAGCGCGGGGCCTTCTTCGGGTCGTCGCGCTGGAACTTGAGGTTCGTCTGGAGCGGCGCATCGAAGCAGATGTAGTTGTTGCGACGGATCTCGACCTCGTCGACCATCTCGATCGCGTGCTCGCCGATGAAGACGAGCAACTCGTCGATCTTCTCGGGATCGACGAACTCGTCGGGTAGGCAGGTGTTGAGCTCCTCGTAGCTGATCCAGCGACGGCGAATGCCGTGCTCGACGAGTTCCCGGAGAACCGGGGAGGCGAGGTCAAGGGTGTCGAGTGTCATGCTCACTGGTTGCTACTCCGTCCTGATTCGGAACCCGCCGAAGGACGGCGGCCGAAGAATGCACTCACTGCCGTGGCGTCATGCCCACGCTCGCGCGCACGCGCGAGTCGCTGCAAGGCGCTCACTTCGTCCTGGCTGGCTGCTGCGGATGACTCGGGAACCGAGTCCATACGCTCCCGCGGCGAGGAAGTCTCACGCTGCGACTCAAGATCACCACTTGCGACGCGCAGGCGGGTCCGACGCTCGAGGTTCTCGAGATCGTTCCAGCTTGCGGCAACTTCCTCCGCTGCGCTCCGGCGGGATCCATCGAGCGCCGCATGGGACTGCGCGGCACGGAGGAGGTCCTCGCCGAAGGTGTAAAGTTCGGATGCTAGGCGCTTGAGGTCTTGGTTTGCAAGTTCCGAAAGCAATGTGGCGAAGCCAATGCTGCGGCCGTCTTCGGCAGCGGCGCGAAGAGCGGCAAAGATTGCCGAGTGTCCACGGTCCGTGAACTCGTCCGGATGAAGCGCCTCGGACAGGGGAAGCATCCCGCAACCGGCGACAGGAACCTGGAGGGATGTCAGGGGGGGCTCGAGGCACAGCATGCCGATCAGCCGCCTTTCGGCGGTGATTCGCGCGCGCCGGCGGGCGAGGTCGCCCGGTGCGAGGGGAACCTCGACGAGGGCGTTGCTGCCGGGCTCCTCGGCGCGGTCGCGCCCGTGCAACGCGGGATCGAGCCCATCCGACTCCGGGCCCTGACGGGCATCCGTCGCAAGCGGCCTCGGCCGAAGCGATCGGCACAGCGCATCGAGTTCACGGACGGGAATCTCGAACAGGTCCGACAGTGACTGCAGCACGAGATGTCGCCGCACGCCGCTCATGGTGTTGACGCCAAGATCGACGAACCGGGCGAGGGTCGTCTCGATCATCTGCTGCCGTCCCGACAAGCCACGGCCTGCGAGCCTTGCGCCGATGCGCTTGGTCATGAAGCTCATCACATCGCTCGAGGCCGATAGTGCGCTGCGGAACCGTTCGGCGCCGCCTTCCTGCCGCAGCAGGTCGTCGGGATCGAGCCCGTCGGGAAGCACGCAGATCCGGATGTCGACCGGCTCCGAGAAGAAGACCTCGAGCGCACGGTCCGCCGCCTTCATGCCTGCCTCGTCGCCGTCGAAGAGCAGCACGACATTCTCCGACATGCGTCGCAGCACGCGCGCGTGCTCGCGCGTGAGCGCGGTGCCGAGCGTCGCGACCGCATTGGTGAAGCCGGCCCGGTGGCAGGCGATGACATCGGTGTAGCCTTCCGTCACGATCGCCGTCTTGGTCTCGATGATCGCGCGCTTCGCGCGGTCGATGCCGTAGAGCGACTTCGACTTGTGGAACACCGGCGACTCGGGGCTATTGAGGTACTTCGGCTCCTGCTCGGGGTCGAGCTTTCGGCCGCCGAACGCGATCGCGCGTCCCATCTCGTCGCGGATCGGGAACACGAGACGGTCGCGCAGAAGGTCCGCGTGGCCTGCGCCGCGCGGCCTGATGAGGCCGGCCTGGACGAACGCATCGAAGGGCGGGAAGTTCGCGGTCTTCTCGGCGAGGTTTCGGCGGACACCGCGGACGAGCGCGTCCTGCTCCGCGGGCGCGGCGCCGATGCCGAAGTCCCGCACGATGTCGGGCTCGAGCCCGCGTCGCGCGACTTCCGCGCGCGCCTTGGCGCCGCGCTGTTCGTCGGCGATCGTGCGCGTGAAGAACCGCTGCGCGATCTCGTTCGCGCGGAGAATGTCGTCGCGGGTCGGCTCGCCGTCGCGCCGCTGCGCGCGCGCGCCTTCCCAGGGCGTGAGTTCGATGCCCGCACGCTCCGCGAGGAACTTCAGCGCCTCGATGAACTCGAGCTTGTGATAGTTCATCACGAAGTCGATGGCGTTTCCGCCTGCACCGCAGGCGAAGCACTTGTAGAACGCGTCCGCCCCGTATCCGCCCTTGTGCGTGACCACCGCCATCGAGGGCGAGCGATCGTCGTGGAACGGACAGAGCCCGACATGCTCGCGGCCTCGGAGGCGAAGCGCCACGACTTCACCGACGATCGACACCAGGTCGGTCGCGGCGAGAACTCGGTCGCGGTCGTCGTTGGGAGCTGTGCCAGCCACGGTGTGCTCTGTGGAACGCTTTGAAGTCGGAGGACGCGGAAAGGGAGGGAGGCGAGAGATGCCCGGGATGGTGGGGACCGAAGGATGTACGCAGGCTGGATCGTGATCTTCCGGTCGAGGTCTCGCCGTCGAGCGGGAGGACCACACTGCCGAACTTCAGGACCATGGCGCGCGGATCGGTGTGACGGACGACACGGGACGATCCCGCGGACGATGGAGGTGGCGATGGCGTCCGTCTGCACGGCCAAAGTGGACCGCGCAGACCGCCGTGCTCGGCAGCACTGAGCTCCGAACAAGGGGACCATCACCGACCGAATCGGTGTCATCCGCTCCAACAGACGAGCGTGCCAGGCCTGGGTGCGACGAAGAAACCGCCCGGCGCGACGAACCGCACCGAACGCCTCACGACCGAACATGCCGATCCGCGAGAAACCCAGCCTTGGAATGATGGCAGTTTCGGAGTATTTGTCCTGCCCGACTCTGCGGGTCGTGGGACCGGTTGAACTGCCGCGGAGACGATACATCCAAACAGTGGGGTAGCAAAGTCTCGCGCGGTTTTTACAGTGCGATTTGGCCTCATCTCGGCCCGAGAAACCGTCTCGCGCACGCGAAAAAACAGCACGGGCCACCCTTGCGGACGGCCCGTGCGGGAGTGATTCGGTTGAACGCTCGCGTTCTGCGGAACCCTGGAGCGCACGCGGTCGCGGCGCCCGATTCGTCAGACGGACTCGCCGTTCTTGATCCGACGCGTGTACGCGAACTTGCGCTTGATGGGCTTCACCACGAGCCCTTCGCGGATCGCACGAACGGAAGCCTTCACGCGCTTCGGCGCGCCGTCCTCGACGATGGTGACCGTCTGGAGATTCGGCTTGAACGTGCGGCGCTTCCGGGAGGTCGTCTTGATGCCGACGCCGCCAAGATACTTGGCCTTGCCGCGGTACTTGCAGACCCAGCCGGAAGAAGTGGAGGCACCGGTGAAATGACAAACGCGTGGCATAGGAGAACTCGCTTCAATGGCCCAAAAGGACGAGCCGCGCACTATAGCGATCGGTGTGAGGGTTGCAAGTCCGCTTCCGGCAGTCGATCTGCCCGG
>JBEAQW010000004.1:0-7230 GCA_041163725.1 Planctomycetota bacterium | reverse complement strand
CGACCAGAAGGGCGCGGAGCTCCTGCTCGGTCAGGGCGACATGCTCGTGGTGACGCCGAGCCAGACCGAGGCCCGGCGCTGCCAGGGAACGCTCGTCGACGACCGCGAGGCCCGCGGCGTGGTGAAGTTCCTGAAGAGCGTCGCCACGCAGAACTTCGAGCGCGCGCTCATATCGATTCGCGCGAGTTCGAAGGGCGAGGATGGCGGCGATGGCGCCGATCCGTCAAGCGCACACAAGCAGGACCCCCTCTTCGACAAGGCCGTCGAGATCATGATCGAGTCCGGCCGCGGCAGCGTGTCGCTCCTGCAGCGGCGGCTCGCGATCGGCTACGGCCGCGCCTCGCGACTCGTGGACCTGATGGGACAGGCCGGTCTCCTCGGTGAACACAAGGGTTCGCAGGCGCGCGAGGTCACCGTGACGATGGAGGAGTGGCAGCGCATGAAGGAGATGCGCGATTCCCAGGAGCGCGAGGGCACAGTCTTCCAGCGCAGCGGTGCGGGAGGCGGGGACGACGACGCGCTCCGAATGCACGACGAGCCGGGCTACTGATGAGGTTCGGCCTCGAGCGCCTACAAGTGGACGAATATCGCGGCCCGCGTCGAACGACTCGGGCCGCGTTTGCTTTCCGTTTCGAGGCTTCCTGTCTCGAGGCTTCCTGTCTCGAGGCTCTCCGTCCGCGCTAGCGACACGCTCCCCACGCGTCGAGCAGAACCGCCAGGTCGGATGCACCCGTGCTGCCATCGCCGTCGAGATCCGCCGCGTCGGTGCCCCAGTTGGCGAGCACCACCGCGAGATCGGCCGCGTTGACAAGCCCGTCGCCGTCGAAGTCCGCTGGACAGCCGGGGCCGCATTCGTCGGGTACGCCGTTCGCATCGCCGTCGTCGCTCGTCGCTGCGTAGGGCGAAGCGAGGAGCCGATCGAGCGGCCGCACGCCGCGCGTGATGCGTGCCTCGTCGACGGCGCCGCGCAGGAAGCCGTCGAGGCCGGTGCCGATCGGATGCGCGCCGATCACGAGCGGATTCGCGGGATCACCCACGATCCACAGACGATCGATGGAGATGATCTCGACGGCTCCGTCGAGGGTGAACCGCCCGGTCCTGCGCGCGGGATCGAATGCGAACGACACATGGTGCCAGCCCGCTTCCGTCACCTCGAGATGCGAGATGAGGATGCCCTTCTGCACGAGCGCCGTACCCGAGCCGAAGCCGAACGCGAACGCGAGCTCGCGTCCCGAGTAGCCGTCGGTCTTGCCGTAGCGGTTGTTCGGATTCGTGGTCGTTCCGAAGTCGCCGGCCTGCGCAAGGAAGCCCCAGTCGAGGAGTGCATCGGAGTTGAGCGAAGGCTTGCGCGCGAAGATCCACTGGCGACCCGCTGCGCTCGCGGTGCCGAGTTGATCGACGCGCACCCACGCCTCGACCGTGAACGCCTGCGCGCCGAGCGAGAGCACGCCGGATGCGTCCTGCACCGTCATGGTCGCCGCGCCGCTGAACTCGGCGCTCCCCGCGTTGGGCGCGCCCGTGAGCGGGAGCACGGCGACCGGACGGTCCGCGCCGGCAACGGCCCCCGCCGGTGTCGCCGCGAGGCCGTTCGGCCCGCTGTCCACGCCGAGAGACTTGGATGATTCGAAGCGCCAGTACGCAAGCACCTCGGGCTCCGCGGGGATCGCGGCGATATCGCACGAGTCGGGGACGCCGTTCCCGTTGCAATCCTCGTCGAGTCCGCTCGCGATCGCGAGATCGTCGGCGATCCCGTCGCCGTCGCAATCCGCATCGCATGCATCGGGGATCCCGTTGCCATCGACATCGTCGATGGGTCGGAACGCCTCCGACGGGATCACCTCGTAGACGCCGCCCGGAGGAATCCACCCGAGGATCGCGCGACCGCCACCGATCCCGTTGAACACCTCGAGTCGGAAGCGGTAGGTGGTCGCACCCGCGAGCGCGATCGTGCCCTGCGAACTCGTGTTCCCGTCGACCCACTCGTCGATCACGAGCTCGTCGTCGATCCACAGCCGCGCGCCATCATCGCGACCGACGACGAAGGTGTACACGCCATCCGCGGCGGGCGTGGTGATCGTGCCGCGCCAGCGGACCGTGTAGTAGTCCCCGTTCAGCCCACCGATGCCGGGCGTCGTGCCCGACCAGTCGAAGTCGATGTTCGCGTCGATGCGCGTACCCGCGCGCTCGGTCGTCCGGCCCGACTGCAGCGTCCCGTTGACCGGGTTGTAGCTGAAGTAGTACTCGCCGGTCACACCCTGCAACGCAGCGGCCTGGCAGGCGTCGATGAGTCCGTCGGCATCGCAGTCGCCGGTGGTCTGGCAGTCGTCGAGCTCGCCGTTTCCGTCGCAGTCGGTGCTCGCGCCGATCAGGAGATCCGCCGAGTCGGGGATGAAGTTCGCGTTGCAGTCCGCATCGCCGCAGAGGTCGGGCACCCCGTCGCCATCACGGTCGTAGATCGGCCGCAGCGCCTCGGTGGGAATGACCGCGAGTTCCGTCGCACCCGGCGGGCGCCACAGGAGATCGCAGAGCGCGTAGCCTCCGCCTTCGTAGTACTCGACGCGGATGTGCACGGGTTCATCTGCGGTGAAGTCGTGGAGGACGGTGTCGACATTGCCACCCGAGCCTTGCCAGAGATCGATCAGCTGGCGGCCATCAAGCCAGAGCCGGACGCCGTCGTCGTGACGGAGGCCGATCTCGTAGGTGCCCGAGACGGGCGCGATCAGCGTGCCGGTCCAGCGCACGCTGATGTTGTCGTTCGGATAGCCGGGCGGTACATCGGGCGCCGTCTCGAACACGAAGTTCACCGTCGCATCGATGCGGCCGAGCGGCGTGCCCGCGAGTTCGGTGCCGAGGTAGTACTGGCCGACGAGACCCGTCGTGCCCTGCTGGCACGCGTCGGGCACATCGTTCGCGTCGCAGTCGACGAGACCTTCGCATGAATCGGGCACTCCCGATGCATCGCAGTCGGTCGCACTCCCCTGTGCGATGTCGTAGCCGTCGGGCAGGCCGTTGCCGTTGCAGTCCGGATCGCACTCGTCGGGAATCCCGTTCCCATCGAGATCCGCGCTCTCGCCGCAGTGACCGCTCGCGCAGAAGGTGCCGCGCAGATACCAGTCGCCCTGTAGTCCCGGGATCACCGTCGAGAGCAGTCCGTACTCGGCGGCGTTCGTCGCAAGATCGTTCGGATCGAACTGGAAGAGCGAGGCGATCCACCAGCTCTCGCCGGCGGTCGCCGCGGGGTCGTAGACCGCGGGAATCCCGTCGGGAAAGTCGGCGACTCCCTCCACCCATGCGCCGAGGAAGAACGAGGTTCCCGGCTCGCCGAGAAAGGTCTCGGGAAACGGAATGTCGATGATCGTCGCGGGAACCCACGGCGACTCGACCGCGGTCTGCACCGAGGCGATCAACTGCGCATCGGCGGGGTCGCCGTCGCCGTTCGGATCGCTCCACACTCCGACCGTCGCGGGGTAGCCCACGGGCAGCACACCCCAGATGATCTGGAAGCCGTTGATGATGGGATTCGTCGCATCGACATGGTGACGGCTGAGCCACGCGATGGTCTGCGTCGGCCCGAGGTTCGTACCGACGGCGCCGATCTGGGCGCCGAGCCCCATGTCGTGGCGATAGGCGAGCGCAACGGGCTCGATCTGGCATTCGTCGGGAATGCCGTCGCCCTGGCAGTCCGCGCTCGTTCCGCGCTTGATGTCAAGCGTGTCGTCCACGCCGTTCCCGTTGCAGTCCGCCGGGCCGGCCTGAACGCTCGACACAAGCAGCGTGCACGCAACTCCGACGGTCGCGAAGGCGGAAAGCCCGGTGGTTCGTGATTCGCGTCGATCGCGCGGGATCGCCATGGATGATCTCCTCTTCATGCTGCGCGACATCGCGGGGCCATCCACCTGCCGCTGCACCGAGCCGATTTCCCGAAGAATGCCATCGCCGACTTCCGGGTCAACGCGCCAGCCGAGAATGCGGCGTATTTCCAGAAATTACTCGGCATCGAGTGCCCCGCCCGTCGAACCGGGCTGCGCGATGTGGCGTCGCCACGAGTGGCGCAGCCCGTTCCCGATGAACGGGAACGGTGTGCCGACCACGATGCCGGGATCGAGTCTCCAGGTGTCCGCGTCGGGTGGCAACTGGAGATAGCGGTCGTTGCCGGCGGCATCGATGAAGAGACCGCAGTTGATCGGGAAGTCGCGGCGCGTACCTTCGCTCTCGACATAGGGCTGACCGAACGAGTTCGACTTCACGCACCAGAGGTCGTCGCCGGCCTTGTCCCAGCACACGCCGAGCCCGTTGTTGTTCCCGACGCCGAACGCGCTGTCGTTGCAGAGGTAGATGTCGTCGCCACCGCACTCCTCGAACCAGCCGAGCGCGAAGTCGCGGCCGAAGCCGCATCCGCGCGAACCGCGGCTGCGCCAGATGTCGTCACCCGCCTCGTCGATCACGATGCCGACCGCGAAGTGTGGCGGACTCGCGATCGAGTAGCTGTCCGATTCGTAGCGGTCGTCGCCGCCGTCGTCGTGCATGAGACCGAGCGCATACCAGTAGGCGCAACCGATGCCGTAGATCCCGCACCGGTAGTGGTCGTCACCGCGTCCGCCGTCGACGAGCATCCCGACGCCGCCCGCCCACGAGTGGCCATCATCCATGTCCGCGCGCCTGCCGTAGCCGAATCCCTGCGTCATGTTGAGCTGGGTGCCGAAGTCGTCGAACCACGAGTACTTCACGCGATCGGTCTCCGCGAGATACGCATCGTCTCCACCGAGATCGACGAGTACGCCCGCTCCCTTCGTGCCGCCGTAGCCCATGCCCTTGTGGTAGGCGCGGTACTCGTCGTCTCCCCCGAGATCGGCGAGCGTTCCCGTACCGAAGGTGCCGCTTCCCTGCGCACCGGTGTCGCTACGGTAGCGGTCGTCGCCGCCGAGATCGAGCAGCGCGCCGTGTCCGAGCAGCCCGCAGCCGAGCGCGGCGATCGGTGCGAGGTAGGTGTCATCGCCACCGGCGTCGACGAGGATGCCGTAGCCCATGCGTCCGGCACCGAACGCGGGGCGGTGCTCGTCCGGCTGCTCCTGACGGAAGCCCTCCTCCTTCCCGCGCGGGCCTTCCTCGTTCCGAACACGCCACGACTCGAAGGAGGTCGTTTCGTAGCGGTCATCCCCCGCAAGATCGATCGCGACGCCGATCGCATGACGGTCGAAGTCGCTCGATGCCGCGCCGCCGAACCAACGGTCGTCCCCGGCGCCGTCGATCGCGAGCAGTAGATGCGCGCCGTCGCCACCGTGCTCGTGGGCGCCCGCCCCGCAGAGGCGCACGCGACCGAGCGGCGTCGCGACGGCGAAGTCGTAGACCGCTGCACGATCGGACGCAGCCATGCGGCGGACGGCTTCGTCGACGGCGAGCGCGACGAGATTCGCACCGCGCGCGAGCAGCGGGAAGTCGATCGCGTCGAGCATGCGCTCGGTCGCGAGCATGCGCCGGGCCTCGCCGAACTTCGCATCTCCGCCGAGATTCGCGTCGTCGTCGTCCGCCTCGCGCCAGAAGCACTCGTCGTAGGCGCGGCGCTCCGCCCACGCAGGGTCGATTCCCGCGCGGCCGAGCGGCTCGAGCAGCGCCATGCGCCGGAAACGCTCGGCGTCGGCGATCGCGCGCAGGATGAGCGCGGCGGAGGAGGCGATCTCCGGAGGGACCGCCGCGTAGGCGGGGTCCGAGGCGATCGCATCGGCCGAAGGCAGGGCCCCGGCCGCGGATCCCGACGCAGGGCCGAGCGCCGCGATCGCCCGCGCAAGCGCGAGCGGCCCGTCGGCCTCGACCGCCTTCGCGCATTCGCCGAGGAACCCAGCGTAGAAGTTGTCGCGGCATCGGACGCCCACGCTGTCCTCGGCGAGGAACATGAGGTCGTGCACACTCGGTGCCGAGCGCCGCGCGTTCGCCGCCTGCTCGCGGCCGTAGTTCGATGCATGCCACGGTTCGCGATGGAGGAGATCGAACAGCGGCAGCCGGTAGCGATCGCCACCCCAGACCGCGAGGACAAGCGGATCGAACCGGAAGTCGCGGTGCTCCATGCCCGCGAGCGCGAGCGCCTCGTCGAAGAGCGGCCCCTGCTCTCCGGCCCACGCATGCGCCCAGTGGCGGAGGGTGGTGTCGGGGTCGGGAGCGGTCGGTGGCTCTGCAAGAAATGGCGGCGCCGATGCGCCGAAGGCGAGCGCGGAGGCGATGAGCGCGACGGGGACGAGCGCGTGCGGACGGTTCATTTCCAGAAATCTACCGCCATCGCGTCGGCTCCACCGCCTCGACCGGACGCGGGCCGCCACTACACTCGCGATCCATGGCCGAGTTCTTCCCACGCGAGCCCGACGAGATCTGGCACGAAGGCGATGTGCGCCCGTCGAACGCCCCCGAACTCGCGTTCCGGCGACACCTCGAGGTCGCGCTCGCCGACCGACCGTGGATCGTCGTCCAGAACCTCGTCGTCCAGGCGCCCGACCGCGTCGGCACGCGCGAGATCGACTTCCTGGTGATCGATCCCGAGCGCGGCTTCATCGTGATCGAGGTCAAGGGCGGCAACTACCGCCACGAGCACGACACCGGGTGGTTCAGGGAGGTCGAGGGCAAGCGGAGGATCGACAAGCCGGGAGCGGTCAAGCAGGCGATCGGCGCGATGTACCACCTCGTGCACTTCCTCGCGTCGAAGCTGTTCCACCAGGTCGCCAAGCCGCCGTACCTGCACGGCTGGCTCGTCGCGCTTCCGGACGCCGAGATCCGCGCCGACACGCTCCCGCCGGAGGCGCAGGGCCATGTGCTCGATGCGAAGCACTGCCGCGAGCCCGAGCGGCTGCTCGCGAACATCGAGGACATGTTCGTTGCGCTCCAGACGGCGTATCCGACCGTGGATTGCGGAGAGCGGTCCTGCATGGGCGATGTCACGCGGCAGTTCATCCTTCCCGCGATGCAGGTGCGCTTCTCGGTCCGCGACGAGATCCGCAACACGCGCGTGATCGAGAACGACCTGCTGCGGCCGCTGCGCATGGTGATGGACGCTGCGAGCGAGATGGACCGCCTGCTCGTGCGCGGCTATCCCGGGACGGGCAAGACCTTCGCGGCGCTCCACCGCGCGCGGCGCGACCTCGACGATGGGGCGCGCGTGCTCGTCCTCTGCTTCAATGTCCCGCTGGCGGCGTCGCTGACCGCGCGGCTCCGCACGAAGCCCGTGCGGGCGACGACACCACCCGA
>JBEAQW010000003.1:0-2688 GCA_041163725.1 Planctomycetota bacterium | reverse complement strand
GCCGGACCCTCCCCGGACGAAGAGGCGAGTCGGTACCCTCAGACGGGCGGGTACCCGTGGAAGAAGAGCACGGATTTGCAAGTTGCGTACACGCAGGCGGTTAGATTGCGAAACTCTGCTGCGAGTGCGTGACTACGGAGATGGAAATCGCCTGATCCGTTCGTGCGGAGGGTATTTATGGGTTCGTCCCCAGTGCAACTGCGGGATCGAGCCTCGATCCGCGGAGGTCGCCGCTGCATCGGCCGCGGCTCAAGGGGGGCGGGCCGACCCGACCGGGCCGTCGTCGAGCGCTGGCGTGCGGTCGATTCGGAGGCGAGATCCTCGCGCGCCTTGCGCAGCGCGCGGAAGGGGTGGGCGTGACGGAGCGAGCCGACGGAGGTCGTGGTCGCCATTCGTGAGAGCCGCCGACGACCAACCCCCACCGAGCGGGTCATGCGTGCGTCGAGCGCGTGGCGTGCGTGTGGCGTGGGCGTGGCGCGCCCGTCCATCCGGTTGTCGCTGCTGCTTCCGAGCGAAGGGCACGGTGCGAACGGCGGCGATCGCGGAGTGGCGGTCGTCGCGCTACGGATTCGGACAGGCGCCCCAGGCGCCGAGCAGGATCGCGAGATCACCGCCGTCAACGAGGCCGGATGCATCGAGGTCGGCGGCGCCGCCCTTTGCGGATCCCCAGGCCGCGAGCACCGCGGCGAGGTCACTGCCGAGCACGAAGCCATCGCGATCGATGTCGGCGGGACAGGTCGATGGCTCGCACGCATCGATCATGCCGTTCTGGTTGCGGTCGACCGCGATGCCGAAGCGGGCGATCTCGCAGTCATCGAGCAGCCCGTTGCGATCGCAGTCGCCCGCCCAGGGATCCACGGTCGCGAGGCTCTCGGCGAAGGTGCGGAGCGGCGGAGCACACGAGGCCGCGCGCCCCTCGGCGCCGATCGCGGCGAGCGCGCCACCTTCCGGGAACGGCAGCTCGGGATGATCGAACGGCGTGCGCTCGTCGCGCACCCGCTCGTCGGTCAGGGTGCGGAGGAACGCGGCGAGGTCCGCGATGTGCGACTCGGTGAGGTCGAGCGCCATCATCGCGGGCGCAAGGTCGCGTGCGTTCAACTCGTGGAAGTTGCCGCCGCGCACATAGAGGCGGATCGCATCCTCGAGCGTGGCGGTTCCGCCGTTGTGGAAGTAGGGGCCGGTGAGCTCGACATTGCGCAGCGAGGGCGTCTTGAACGCGCCATCGACGCGAGGCTCGAGTCCACCCCCGTCCCAGAGCTGCCCGAACTCGGGAAGGAAGCCACCGCTGAGAATGCGGCGCGAAGCCGACAGCGGCACGCCGTTCGGATGCGTTCCACCGATCCCGAGATCCTCTCCGGTGGGGCGGACGCCGATGTTGTAGAAGCCTTCGTCGTAACGCACGAGCGGATCGGAGTACAGCGTGCCGCGGTCGATGCCGTCGATGGTGACGCGGTACGCGCCGAGCGGGAAGTTGAAGAGCGAGATCGAGAGGCTCAGCCGACAGTCGATCGTGCGGGCGTCGATGAAGAGCGCGGCGCTCGGGCCGAGCTTGGGTACGGTGACGACGGGCGCGTACACGAAGTCGCACGGGAACACGAAGCGAGGCGGCAGCATCGCGTGCACGACGAGGTTGCCGTTGGGGTCGTAGACGCGGATGCCGTCGCCCGTCAGCGTGAAGTCGAGCAACTGCGTCGAGGGTTCGATCCCGAGCGGCGGTTCCTCGAAGGTCATCGTGCGGCGCAGCGTGGCCGCGACATCCGGCATGAACGCGAGCGGGCGCGGTGCGAGCGCCGCGTTCGGATCCGGGATCTCGCCCTCCGCGGTGTTCAGCGGATCGAGCGGATACGGATCGATCGCGTCGGGAAGACCGTCGTTGTCGTCATCGGGATCGGCGTTGTTGCCGATGCCGTCGTGATCGGTATCGAGCCACTCGGTCGGGTCGAGCGGAAAGCGGTCGATGATGTCGGGATAGCCGTCGTGATCGGTGTCGGGCGAACCGGGGAATGCACCTGCACCGTTGCGTCCGCCACCTCCGCCGAGTTTGCCCGCGTAGGTCGCGGCGGTGAAGGTCGCATTGAGATGGCAGATTCGGCAGTTCGTCGGAGGCAGGGTCGGATCGAGGTTGAACCAGAGGCGGAGGCCACGGAGTTCGGAATCGCTCAGGAGGCCCGCGGCGTTTCCGCCCGGGCCATCGAGCTCGATCCACTGGTCGTAGCGCGAGTCATCCGAGACGAGCGTCGACTCGTACATCTGCACGGCGAGCCCGAAGAGTAGGGGCATGTTCGCCTCGATCATCGTCACGCCTGGCTCGACCTCGACGGTCGAGCGCCACGCGGGAAGGAACGCCGAAGCGAACATCTCGTCGTAGCGGAGCGTGAGTCCGCGGTCCGATGCCGCGAACGCGCCGAGCACGCCGTCGGTCGGGCTGACCCGCTGCGTCGCGAGCGCGTTCGTGGGGAGGAGCTTCCTCGCGACATCGATCCAGCCGCGTCCGTGCGCGGACATCTCGACGGAGTTGTTCACGGGTCCGACGGCCTGCGACGCAAGCGACGCATGATCGATGCGCACCGTCACGCGCTCGGGCTGGCCCGTCTTCTGGTTGAACCGCCACACCTTGGCGTTGGTGTCCACGGGACCGAACGGATTGACGCCGTTGAACCACGCGTTCGCGCGGCCATCCCAGAACTG
>JBEAQW010000002.1:0-3678 GCA_041163725.1 Planctomycetota bacterium | reverse complement strand
CCGAGCCGCAGGCGGGCGGACCGGAGTACTACGACGCGATCGTCGCCGAACTCGAGCACGCGGCGAAGGACGGCCTCTTCGGCCGCTTCGACTCGATCGTGGTCGACGAAGGGCAGGACTTCACGCCCGCGATGCTCCGTGCGCTCGACGCGCTCGCGGGCGACTGCGGGCGCATCGCGGTCTTCCACGACCCGAACCAGTGCCTCTACGGTGGCGCGCCCGATTCGGAGCTCGCGGCACGCTTCGGAAGGCCGCTGGTGCTGCGGGAGAACCTGCGCAACTCCGCCACGATCACGGCCTTCCTGCGCGAACTCGACCCCGCGCGCCTCACCGACCTGACCTCGCCGCCGTCCGTGCGCAACGGGCAGCGGGTCGTCGTCTGGGAGTACGCGCACGGCGACACGGCCGGACAGGTCGAAGCCATCACGACGATCGTCCGACACCTGACCGAGGGCGAGGATGTCCGCTGCGAGGACATCGCCCTGCTCTCCCCGTTCAAGTTCGAACGCACCTCGCTCGCGGGCATGGAGTCGCTCGCCGACCTCCCGCTTCTCGCCCTCGAGGACGCCGCACGCCTCGGGTCCGACGCACCCCCCTGCCTGCGGCGCGAGACCCTCCACAGGTTCAAGGGCCTCGAGGCGCCCGTCGTCATCATGCACGATGTCGCCGGCGGCGGCGCCAATGTGAACTACGAGGCGATCCTCACCGGCTGCAGCCGCGCGCAGCACGCCCTGTATGTCCTGCGCTCGTCCGACTACCGCGGCGAGGCGGCCCTGCGAGTGCAGGGTGAACTCCCCGAACGCCGATGACCTTGCCATGATCGACCCAGACTGGATTCGCCGCGGACTCGACGCCGCAATCGAGATGGCCGAGAAGGGTTGGAGCGAGGGTGGCATTCCCATCGGAAGCTCGCTGCTCGACGCCCGCGGTCAGGTGGTGGCCGCGGGACACAACCAGCGCGTTCAATCGGGAGATCCGACGGCACATGCCGAGGTCGACTGCATCCGGCGCGCCGGACGCCGGCGCGACTGGCCCTCGCTGACGCTCGTGTCGACGCTGTCCCCCTGCTGCATGTGCTCGGGCACGGCGATCCTCTTCAAGATCCCGCGCGTGGTGATCGGCGAGAACCGAACCTTCATGGGCGCCGAGGACTGGATGCGGCAGAACGGCGCGGAACTCGTCGTGGTGGACGACCCGCGCTGCATCGCGCTCATGGAGCGCATGCAGCGCGAGAAGCCGGACCTCTGGGCCGAGGACATCGGCGAGTGAACCGCGCGCGTCCCGTGATCCTCGTGACGAGCTTCGAGCCGTTCGGCGGCAGCGCGGAGAACCCGTCCATCGAGATCGCGCGTCTGCTTGCGGCGATGCCGAGTACCCTCGGCTCACGCGTGTTCCTCACGCTTCCGGTGGTGACGGGGAGCGGCGAGGGAAGCGCGTGGTCGCGCGTCGAACCGGCGATCGCCGAGCACGGACCCGACGCGGTCATCGCGCTCGGCGAGAACGCGAAGGCCGACCGCATCCACTTCGAGCGCGTCGCGATCAATCTCCGCGATGCGCGCATTCCCGACAACGCGGGCATGCAGGTCTCGGATGCGCCCGTCGTCGACGGCGCGCCCGACGCCTACTTCGCGCGGCTTCCGCTGCGCGAGATGCAATCGGCGTGCGAATCGGCGGGCGCGGCATCGGCGATGTCGCTGAGCGCGGGCGCATTCCTCTGCAACGAACTCATGTTCCGACTGCTCGACGCGGGCGACCCGCCGCTCGCGGGCTTCATCCATGTACCGCAGCTTCCGTCGCAGGCGGCGGAGCGTGGCGGCCCATCGATGGATGCGACGGTCGCAGCGAGGGGCATCCACGCGGCGATCGAGGTGCTCGCGGCGCGCATCGCCACCGGAGTCCTTGCGTGAGCACCGCGCCGATGGTGCTCGTCACCGGCGGCGCGGGCTTCATCGGCTCGCATGCGTGCGAGGCGCTGCTCGCGAGGGGAATGGGCGTCCGCATCCTCGACGACTTCTCGAGTGGAACGCGCGGGAACCTTGCGCGGATCGCCGATGCGGTCGAGGTCCTCGAGGGTTCGGTCGAGTCACAGGAGACCGTTGCGCGCGCGATGCGCGGCTGTACGGCGGTCGTTCATCTCGCCGCGCGCACCTCGGTCGCGGAGAGCATGGAGAACCCCGCGCTCTACGCGCGCGTGAACGCGGGCGGCACGCGCATCGTGTGCGAAGCCGCGCGCGGGGCAGGCGTGCGCCGCGTCGTGTTCGCCGCGAGTTCGAGCGCGTACGGCGATCATCCGGCGCCACAGGACGAGTCGATGGCTCCGCGGCCGCTGTCGCCCTACGCGGAGAGCAAGATCGCCGGCGAGCACGCGCTCGCCGCGCTCGCGGCCGACGGGGCCTGCGACGCCGTGCCCCTGCGGTTCTTCAATGTCTACGGCGAGCGCCAGGAGCCGACCAACCCGTATGCGGGCGTGATCGCGCGCTTCATGGCGCGGATGGCGCGCGGCGAGGGCGTCACGATCTTCGGCGACGGGATGCAGACGCGCGACTTCGTGTACGCGGGCGATGCGGCCGACGCGATCGTGCGCGCGATCTCGGGCTCGCGCCGCATCGGCGGACGCCCCGTCAACATCGGGACGGGCCACGGCACCTCGATCATCGGTCTCGCCTCGACCGTCGCCGAGGTGCAGGGCATCGAGGCGCGCTTCGAGTTCGCGCCGGCGCGCGAGGGCGAGGTGCGCGACAGCATCGCCCGCACGGCGCTTGCGACCGAACTGCTTGGATTCACCGCATCGCACTCGCTCGGAGCCGGACTGCGCGCGATGATGCGCGCGGACGGGCGATCCGGCTGAAGCGGAGTGCCCGCGAACGGAGAGCACGACATGGGCTGCATCGCACGGATCCTCCGACTGGTCCTCTCGCTCATCGCCGGCTATGCCGCGCTCGCGACCATCGTGGTCGGAGGACTCTTCGGCGTCGCCTTCGCGATGGGCGCGGCGTTCTGCTACGACGGCGACTCGTGGCTCGCGTCGACGCCGTTCTGCGCGATCTCGCTCGTCATCGGATTCATCGCCGCGCTCGCGGGCGGCGCAGTGTCCGCACTCATCGCCCGGCGCGCAGGCGTGTGGGCGCTCCTCACGGTCGTTGGGCTGCTCGGGATCGGCCAGGCCATGAGCGCGACGATGTCGATCGACCAGTCGCGCCTCGCGGACCGACCCGCGACCCGCCCCGCCGACCTCGCCGTGCCCGACCTGGCGCGCTGGAGCGAGAAGCCCTTGTGGTGCGAGTGGGCGAATGTCGTGGTCGGGCTCGCCGGCATCGTGACTGGAGCCCGCATGGCGCGTCGGAGCCCGTCGCAGCGCGGATAGGCGCCGAATCCGACGCAAAAGGAAACGACGGCGCCCGGAGTCGGGCGCCGTCGCGATGGATTGCGTCTTCGCGTGATGCGATCAGGCGCGGAAGGCGGCCTTGTAGGCGGCCACGGCGCTCTTGAACTCCTCGTCGATGCCCTTGAAGCTCTTCGTCTCGACGAGCTTCGCGCGGAGATCCGCCTTCTGCGTGCGGAAGTACTCGAGGAGACCCTCCTCGAACTTCGCGACCGCCGGGACCGGAATGTCGTCGAGGAAGCCGCGCGAACCCGCGAAGATCGAGATGCACTGGTCGATGACCTCGAAGGGCTTGT
>JBEAQW010000001.1:0-6911 GCA_041163725.1 Planctomycetota bacterium | reverse complement strand
ACGCGCGCTCCTGTAGCATGGCGCGCATGGCGCGCGAGCACATGCCCATCCAGATCGGTCTGCCGGACGAACCTGCCTGGGAGTTCGACGAGCCCGTACCCGTGGCGTACATCGCATTCGTCGAGGGCGAGGAACTGCCCGATCCCGGCGCCGCATTCATCGCCGCGGGTGAGAGTTTCGGAGTCGCGCCGCAGGACACGGAGCCTGTTCCCGTCGAGGATGAGCGCGTGGCGTGGGCGTTCGCGTTCGGGCTGCCGTCGCGCGCGTCGCGCGTGATCGTGTGGTGCGAGCGCGCGATCGAAGGCGCGTCGCCCGATGGTCGCGCGCAGGATGCGCGCTGGGTCGTGTGCGTGCAGTCCCTGCTCGATCCGGATGCGCCGGTCGACGATGCGGTGCGGCTCGTCGCGACGGCGGCGCGCGCCGGCGGTTCGCGCACGCGGCTTGCGTTCGATCCGACGCTCGGCGTCGCGTGGTCGCGCGAGGAGCTCGACGAGCTCTTCCTGAGCGATGCCGCCGGAAGCCTCGTCGACGAGCGTCACCTCTACCGGGTCGAGCTCGTCGCGCGCGACCGCGAGCGGGGGCCGTACTGGATCACGACCGTCGGGCTGTCGCGCGCGGCGCGACCCGAGCTCGAGCTCCTGGAGGTTCCCGTGGAATCGGTGCGCGCGGCGCTCGAGCTCATCGATGCGCTCGCGTCGCGCTTCATCGCCGATCCGCTGCCGCATGCGGGGGTTCCCGTCGAGGCGGGGCCGGGCGTGCGCGTCGCGTTCGTGCCCGCGCAGGAGGCGATCGAGACGCTCGCATCCGACGCTCCGGGCGGTTCCGCCGATCGCGCCGGACTTCCCGCGGGCCCGCGCGCGGCGATCTGCGCCGCCGGCATGCGCGGATCGTTCCGAAAGGTGTGGGTGCCGCCGCTCGAGGAGCTCGCGCGCATGGCGCGCGCCGAGGCAGGTCTCTACCTCGCGCCGCGCGTGAGCCTCGTGCGCGAGCGCGTGGCGCAGCGGACCTGGGACGCCTTCGTCCGCACGCATGCGCGGCATGCTTCGCGCGCAGAGGTCGTGTTCGAGGCGAAGATCGCGCTCGGCGAGTCGGAGGGCGAGCGCGAGCATGTGTGGATCGCGGTCGAGCAGGCGCACGAGGGCGGCGGCCGCGGCATGCTCGCACGACCGGGCGAGGCTGCGCGCCCCCGTGCGTTCGAGCGCGCGATGGTCGGCGACTGGCGCATCACCGGACTCGGCGCCGAAATGCCCGAAGTCGGACCGGAGAGCGCGCGACTTCTCGACTGAAACGCACGCCGCGCTTCACTCGGCGCGGCGAGCCTGCCACAATGCGGGACCGTGGCCGCGAAGCGCAACCGACCCAGGCGCCGTACACGCCTTCTCATGGCGGGCGTCGTCTACATCCTCGCGATCCTCGCGGTGGGCGTCGCATCGGGAGGCCGCACGAACAACCTGCTCGTGTGGACCTTCAGCTTCCTCCTGTCGGGGCTGCTGATGTCGGGCATCGTGTCGGGCATGATGATGATGCCGCTCCGCGTCATGCGCATCGCGCCGCGACGCGGACAGGTGGGCGAGCCGCTGCTCATCCGCTACGAGATCCTCAACCGTTCGCGCTGGATGCCCGCCTACGACCTGCGCGCGGGGGAGCGCGTGGACGCGCGTGCGCCCGCGCTCGATCTCGCCGGACCTGCGTGGATCCTGCACATCGGTCCGGGTGAGCGGCTGCATGCGGAGGCCGTCTACCGCCCGCTGCGCCGCGGTCCCGTGCGGCTGCGCGAGTTCGAGGTGACCTCGTCGTTCCCATTCGGACTGATGATGAAGGTGCTTCGCTTCACGCAGCCGGGCGAGGTGCTGATCCAGCCCGAGATCCGAGCGCTGCGGCAGGATCTCCTCGCTCGGGTGACCGCGGGTGGTTTCGGCGGGCACAGGCTGTCGAACCACGGTGGCGGCTCGGACGATTTCTTCGGCGTGCGCGACTACCGCGCGGGCGACAGCGTGCGCACGATCGCGTGGAAGCGCCTCGCGGGCACAGGCCGCCTCGCGACGATCGAGCGCAGCCGCTCGGTGCCGCCGCGCGTGCGCGTGCTCGTCGACCTCCGTACGCCGACCGCGCGGCTGCGCACCGTCGAGGGTGAGGACGCGCGCATGCTCGAGGAGCGGGCGATCGTGCTCGCGGCGAGTTTCCTCTCCCTCGCGGACCGGCTCGGCTACGAGTACGCGCTCGCCGTCGCCGGCGTCGAGATCCCTTCGGTCGCCTTGCGCCGCGGACATTTCCACCGTGAGAAGCTCCTGTCGATCCTCGCGGCGATCGACCTCGATGCGGATCGCACGCCGGGCAACGGACTCGGAACGAGCGAGGAGCGCGCGACGGTGATCGTCGTGCATCCGGATCGCGTCGACATCGATGTCGCGCCCGCCGATGCATGGCACTTCCGCGCGCGCGAGCTCGAGCAGCTCGTCGAGGGCGCCGTCGCCGCGACGGAGCGGACGGTCGAGGGGGCGCATCCATGACGCTCCTCCGGCAGTACCGCGTCGCGAGCTTCCTGCTCGTCCTGCTCGCGATCATCGGGTTCGCGATCGCGGAGCTCGACTTCACGACGCTCTTCGCGGGCGTCGTGCTCGCGGTGCTGAGCTGGTATGTCACCGAGGGTCCGCGCGGCCGCACGCTGCCCGCGTGGGCGACGAACCTCCTCACGCTCGGCGCGCTCGGCTATGCATCGCTCGACTTCATCGGCGGCGCCGGCCTCGTCGACGCGATGGAGTCGCTCGGACGATTCCTCATGTGGCTGCTCGTCATCAAGCTCTTCTCCGCCCGCGGCGAGCGCGAGGAGATGCAGCGGCTGACGATCGCGACCATGCTGGTGCTCGTCGGCTGCCTCGAGAGCGTGACCCTCGCGTTCGGTCTGCTCGTGCTCGCGTACGGCGCGATCGCCGCGTGGGCGGCGATGCTGCACCGCCTGAACGCCGGTGCCGACGAGGCGCGCCGCGTGCGCGCGCGCGCACCCGGCTTCGCGCCACCGCTCGAACTCGCCTACGGCCGCCGCGCCGCGCCGCAGTTCCGCGGGCTCGCGACGACCGCGGTGCTGCTCGTGTTCGCGCTCAGCGTCGTGGGCTTCTTCCTGTTCCCGCGCTTTGGCCGGGTGCGGCTCAGCCAGCTCATGGGCGAATCGGTCAGCGGCTTCAGCGACGAGATCGACCTCAGGCGCAACGACCGCATCAGCGAGAGCCGCCGCGAGATCCTCTCGGTGCAGTGGATCGATCCGGCGGGCGAGCCCGTGCGTTCGGCGCGGCCGCTGCTCCTGCGCGGCGCGGTGCTCGATTCCTACGACCCGGCGCTCGAGCGCTGGGTCTCGCGCCGCACATCCGCGAGCGTGGTCGCGTTCCGCACGCTCGCGGACGGGACCGACACGCCCCTCGTCGAGCGCGTCGATGCCGACGCGAGGCCGCCGTACCGCGCGCGGTTCGAGGTGCGCGCGGTGGCGGTCGAGGAGCTCTTCTCGATCTACGCGCCCGTCGGCATCTCGACCAGCGTTCCGCGCACGATCTCGGTCGATCCGCGCACGCTGCTCCTGCGCGATGCATCGGGCGACCGCATCGGCCGCCCCTGGTCGTACGAGCTGCTCGTGCAGCCGATGCCCGACGCCGAGATGCTCGAGGATCTCGGCCGCGGCCGCCCCGCGCGCCGCCGCACGGGATTCCCGCTGCCCGAGATGAACGCCATCGCGCAGGGGATCCTCGCCGAGGTCGAGCAGACGATGAACATGCCGCCGGAGCCCGGCCCCGAGGCGACCGAGGCCGAGCTGCGCACGCACGGCCGCGAGGTTGCACGCGCGGTCGCGAGCTGGATGCGCGCACGCTTCACCTACACGACCGATCTCTCGGCGCTTCCGCGCGAGCCCGGCGAGGATCCGATCGTCACCTTCCTGACGCGCCACCGCGCGGGCCACTGCGAGTACTTCGCGAGCGGGCTGTGCGCCGTGCTGCGCGCACTCGGCATCGAGGCGCGCATCGTGACCGGCTTCATCGCCATGGAGTACGACGAATCGGGAAGCGCGTACATCGTGCGCGAGTCGAACGCGCACGCATGGGTCGAGGTGCGGACCGGTGACTACTCGTGGACCGCGATCGACGCGACGCCCGAGGACCGGCTGCTCGAGATCCAGGACCGCAACCGCTCGATCGCCGACCGCTTCCGCTGGATCTACGCGCGGCTCGAGTTCCTGTGGAACTCGAACATCGTCGGCTTCGACTCGTTCTCGCAGCAGGACCTCGCGTCGCGCGTGCGGTCCGGATGGCGCGAGGCCATCAGCGAGCGCATGCGGTCGGTCACGCAGTTCGCCGAGTCGGTCGTCGCGCGGCTCAGCCTCGGACAGGCGGGCGGATTCTGGTTCACCGCGGTCGGCGTGTTCGTGGGCGCCGGCGGTCTCGCCGCGCTGATCGTCGTCGTCCGCCGTCGCCGGCTTCGCAGCGAGCTCGATGTCGTGCGACTGCCCGCGCGCGAGCAGCGTCGGATCGAACGCGACGCGGCGTTCTACGCCGAGGCGGTGAGGGCACTCGCCAGGGCCGGGCTCGAGAAGCCGGCGCACCTCTCGCCGCGCGCGTTCGCGGACTGGCTCGCCGAGCGCCACGGCGCGGCGGCGGAGGCGTTCCGACCGATCGCGGAGGAGTTCTACCGCGTCCGATACGGTGGTCATATCCCCTCGAGGGGAGAGGTTTCCGCCCACCTTTCGCGGGTTCTTGCCCTCCGCGAGGCCCTGCGCACAACTCGAGGCGCGGTGTAGCCGATTGAGAGGGACGGTTCGGTCGGGCGATTCTCTGTTTGATCGCTCGGGTCGGGACCCAGCACCACGCACGACGAGGTGAACCATGCCAGCATCGAGATCACGGACGACGGAGTGGCGGCGTTCGCTTGAACAGTTGCGTTCCCGCGAGGGTGCCATCGAGATCGCGGTCGCGCACGACCATCCGGGCGGCGACGAGGCGATCCTCGCGGCGAGCGATCTCGTGTGGCGCGTCCGCGTGCTCGACCTGACCGGCGACGAGATCGCGGTCGACCTGCCGTTCGCACTCGGACGGGCGATCGAGCTCCCCACCGGAACCGAACTCGTCGGCGCCATCGCGATCGGCCAGAACCGCTGGATGTTCCGCACGAAGGTGCAGGGGAACTGGTCGGCGCGTCCGCCGTTCCCGCGCAACCATCGCGGCGTCCGTCTCGCGCTGCCCGACCATGTCGAGCGGTGCCTGCGCCGCAGCACGCGCGTCGATGTCGGTGCGATGAATCCCCCGCAGGTCGAGATGTGGCCGCTCCTCGAGCCGCGTTCCGCGATGCCCGCCGAACGCGCGAGCGAGCTTGCCTTCCGCGCGGCGATGCAGGGCGATCCGGTCGCTCCGGTGAGCGAGGAACTTCTCCCGACCGTCGGCCCCGGCTTCAAGGCTTCGCTGGTGAATCTCGGTGGAGGCGGCCTCGGCGTGCTCGTCGAGCAGGCCGACACGGCTGCGCTCGCGCGTCACCGCATGTTCTGGCTGCGCTTCACGCTCGGTTCGATCATGCCCGTGCCGATCTGCGCGACCGCCCGCGTGGTCCACACGCACATGGACAGCTCGCACCGCGTCTACGCGGGCATCTCGTTCGACTTCGACTTCAATCCCGCGCACCAGCGCGTGGTCGGAGAACAGATCGTCCAGGCGATCGCGAGGCTGACGGGGGCCCAGCGTCGCGCAGCGTGACGACGCGCCGCGCAGGGTGACGACGCGCCGCGCAGCGTGGCCACGCGCCGCGCTCACACCATCGCGTTCGGATAGTCGTTGTAGCCCCGTTCGTCGTCGCCGTAGAAGGTGGTGTCGTCCCACGGCGACAGCGCGAGTCCTCGGGCGAGACGGGCCGGAAGGTCGGGATTCGAGATCGCAAGGCGTCCGAACGCGACCGCGTCGCCGAGGCCTCGGTCGAGATCCGACTGCGCGGCCGCGACATCGCTTCCATATCCGTTGAGGACGACGGGTCCATCGAACGCGGTCTTCATCTCGCGGCAGAGACCTTCACCGAAGGCGCCACCCCAGCCCTGCTTCGGCCAGTAGTGGTTGAAGAGATGGAGATACGCGAGGCGACGCTTGCCGAGCTCGGTCGCCACGCGGCGCATGAGCTCCTCGTCGTCGTGATGGATCGGCAGGTCGTTGGCGCTTCCCATCGGCGAGAGCCGCACGCCGACGCGCGCGAAGCCGAACACCTCCGCGGTCGCATCGACGACATGCAGGAGAAGCCGCATGCGGTTCTCGATCGCACCGCCCCAAGCGTCGCTGCGCGTGTTGAGCGAGCCCGAGAGGAACTGGTTGATGAGGTACGAGTTTGCCGCGTGCACCTCGACGCCGTCGAATCCCGCGGCCTTCGCGCAGCGGGCGGCGTGCGCGAAGTCGGAGACGACGCGCGGCATCTCGTCGGTCCCGAGCGCGCGCGGCTCGCTTGCCTCGACGCGCTCGCGCCGACCGTCGTCGTGACGGATGCTCACGAAGCCCTTCGAGCGCACCGCGACCGGCGCGACCGGTGGTGCGCCGTCCGGCTGGTGCGAGGCGTGGCTCACCCTCCCGACATGCCACATCTGCAGGACGATGCGGCCGCCTGCGGCGTGCACGCGATCGGTGATGGTGCGCCAGCCGGCGATCTGCTCCTCGGAGTAGATGCCAGGTGTCTGCGGATACCCCTTCCCCTCGGGCGAGATCTGCGTCGCCTCGCTGATGAGCAGTCCGAATCCCGCGCGCTGCGCGTAGTGCACGGCCTGCAGTTCGCCGGGCACATCGCCCGGGGTGCGCGCGCGCTGGCGGGTGAGCGGCGCCATGAAGATGCGGTTCGGACAGATGAGTCCGCGGAGCGAGATCGAGTCGTGGAGCGATGGCATGGCTGGTCGTCGGTGGCGGGGA